>JAFPYQ010000182.1 GCA_017394475.1 Oscillospiraceae bacterium
CTTGCTGTCATGCCTTTTCTCGCTGTCGTTCCAGAGGGGGATGATATCGCTCATGACAGCCCTTGCCACAGCATTGTGAAGCTGTCTGGGAGTTGCATTTCTGATATCCGTCCTTGCATCCACAAGGAGATTATTATTTATTTTTTCTAAGAATTCTGTTTTGTTCAAGTAAATGACCTCCATCAGATGTAGACCTTCCACATCTATTATTTCATAACTTAATCATTATACCATAATAAAACGGTAAAATCAAGCAAATCGGGGATATGAAAACAAAAATGTACAAATATTACATTTTTGAACATATAAAACTATATAAAATGACGATGCCGTCCTGTACTTTATAGAAAGTACAGAACGGCTTTAATTATTTGTCTGCTTTTGTATCCCTTTGGAACAGGTTTCTCTTTTCTACGGCTGTATAAAGGAGCTGTCCCAGTATACCGCAGGATATCGATTCGCCTGCGAATACGGTCAAGAACATATACCAGAACGCACTGTCCACACCGTATGCATATCGCAGCACAAAGGGTACGACGATAGTATTGGCTGCAATAGGCGGTATACATGCAAGTATGCGGTTGTCACTGAGCTTTCTTGTGATTACAGCGCCTATGAGAGTTGCCAGCGATCCGAATATCACATCCCAGACAACGCCGCCGGTGACAATATTCGACACCATGCACCCGATAAATAGTCCGGGTATGGCTGCAGGAGTAAAACAGGTGAGTATGCAAAGCGCCTCGGAGATGCGCACCTGTACCACACCGGATGCAAGTCCGAAAAGGTTGGTCAGTAAAGTGAGCACCGTATATAACGCAGCTATCACTCCGGCCTGTGCCAGATAATGAGTCTTTTTCATTTTAGGTCTCCTTGACCTGCATGGCGGGGCAATGCCTGTTCTGCATCCATTTTTTCTATCAGCAGCTTCAATACAATGTTTTCACGGTAAACCATACCATCATCTTTTATGACCCGAGAATTTTTCTCATAGGCGATGCGTGGATCCACAAATTCGGGGACAAACTTTTCCGCAAGTTCCGACCCGGTATATTTTGGAACGGAGATCTCATCGGTGACCTTGCAGAAATAGTAGTAATTATTCTGGATAAAACATTCGTCCTCGTATATGAGCGATCTGAGTATGCGGTGGATATAACCGAATTCCTCAATGGAATCGGGGATGATATGCAGACCTGTTTCTTCAAGGGTCTCGCGGATAAGGGCATTTTCCTTGCTTTCGCCCTGCTCGATGCCGCCGCCGGGAAACTTGTAAAAATCATTTTCAAGGCTGTGTATCATGGCTATCTTGCCATCGGAAACGATCAACGCCCTGGCAGAATGGCGGACAGCCAGACGGGTACAACCTTCATAGTCATCACTGTCCATAATATGCAGTAATCTCATGTCATCACCTTAACAGCAAGCTGTGGTTTTGAGCCACATTGAAAAGAAGAGATCAGAAATGCTTTTTAACATAGCTTTCAAGTCTTGAAAGTCCGTCTGTGAGCCGTTCACGCTGGGTGGCAAGGTTTATGCGTATATGATCATCACCGTTGCCGTACTGAACACCATCGGATACGAAAAGACCCGTTTCACTGCGCAGTTCCTCGGCAAATCTGTCGGAGCGCATCCCTGTCTGTGATATATCCACCCACATAAGATATGTTGCATGGGAAGGCACCGGGATGATCTGCAGGATATTCTTTTCAAGATACTGCTCTGTAAAGCTCCGGTTGTCTGCTATATAGGCACATGCTTCTTCGAGCCATTTTTCGCCTTTGGTGAAGGCTGCCACCGCGGCAGGTATGGCGAATACATTGGGCTCACCACATTCATCGGTATTGAGCTGCCTGCGTATCCGATGACGCAGGACAGGTTCTTTTGCTACCACAGCAGAGGTCTGCAGTCCTGCGATATTGAACGCTTTCGTAGGTGAGATGGCAGTGATGCTTATCTTCGCATTGAGCTCATTTACCGATGCAAACGGGGTGTAGGAATAGCCTGGATCACACAGATCACAGTGTATCTCATCGGAGACAACTGTCACACTGTATTTTTCGGCAAGCTGACCTATCCTTTCAAGCTCCTCTCTGCTCCATATTATGCCCGCAGGATTGTTGGGGTTGCTAAGCAGGAACAGTGAGGTCTGAGGGTCGGAAAATGCCTTTTCGAGCATATCGAAGTCTATGGAATAGCTGTGCTTTTCCCTGTCATAGCTCAGGGGACATTCCAATACCTGTCTGCCGTTGTTTATTATGCTGTTGAAGAAGATATTATAAACAGGGGTGAATATGACCACCTTTTCCGCAGGTGTCGTGAATTTGCGCACAGCGCTGGAAAGTATGGGGACAACACCTGTGGCAAACACCATGTCCCTTTTGGTGAACTCGAAGTCATGGTGCTTTTTCCAGTGCTGTATATAGGCATCATACCACTCCGGCGTAATTATGCTGTACCCGAAGATGCCGTGTTCTGCACGCTTTATTATGGCCTCTGTTATCTCGGGGGCTGTTTCAAAATCCATATCCGCTACCCACAGGGGCAGCTCGTTTTCGCCTACATCCCATTTAAGGGAGCCTGTTTTACGGCGGTCAGTTATCTTGTCAAATCCGTACATATCATTCCTCGGTGATTATGGTGGTGGCATCGGGGTCTATGCGTTCGGGGTCAAGTATCAGCTCTCCTATGCTCTTCGCTCTGATAGTTCCCGAATAAGGGTTCTTCACACTCACGATATCCGTGGTGATCTCTGCATCGGCTGAGGAGTATTCAAAAGCAAGGTCTGTATTTAACAGTCTGCAGTTCTTCATTACCAGCCCGTCGATATAGCACAGTCCCTGGAGGCTTTCAATAGTGCAGTCTGTAAAGGTAAGGTCTTTTGAGTTCCATCCTATGTATTCACCGCATATATAGCTGTTTTTCACAGTCACGTTTTCGGTGTTCCAGAAGGCATCCTTAGTGATGAGCTTTGAATCGGTTATCTCCGCATTTTTCACGCCGTCAAAGGCATAGTTGCCCGAAAGCCTGAAATGTGATGCCTTTATATCCGAGCTGTTCATCATGAAATAATCGCCCGAAGCTACAACATTTTCAAGCTCTATGTCACTGCAGTTCCAGAAGGTCTCCGCTGCATTGGTGAGATCGCAGTTTTTAAGGCGTATACCCGTGGATCTTCTGAAAGTCTTGGGAGCGGCTATAAGGGTATCATTTATAGTGATACCATGTGTATACCATATCCCGGCTCTGGCAGTATCGTGGAGAGTGCAGTTTTCAAGAGTGATATCCTCACTGTACCAAAGAGGATATTTCCACTGGAAGGATGAATCCGACAGCTTTATCCTTTTGGAATGTTTGAGAGGGGATTCTCCGTCATCGAATATACAGTC
>JAFPYQ010000183.1 GCA_017394475.1 Oscillospiraceae bacterium
GGTTTATTCTTTTATCCGATAAGGTCTGAAAGATCCGTGTGGGTGATTATCTCCTGGGGGACGCGTTTTCCGTCGGAGATCATCTTGTTTAGCCGTTGCCTGTCCTCATCCCCGAAGCAGTCATATACTGCGGCAATATCTGCGTTGCTGTCGCTCTCATCGCGTAGGAGCATAGCATTTTCCGCGCTGCACAGCATCTGTGAGTATGCGGGGACAAACAGTTTAATATCAAGTGAGTGTTTCACTCTGAGCAGTCTTTGGTACATGCAGAGCCCGTCCTTGTCTATATCTCCCCAATACACAAAGTGCAGTTTTTCTGTGCCAAGTATATTTACATAGCTTTTCAGGGCAGAGGCTTTATCTGATATATCGCTGCCGCCGTATATCACGCCGTTTATCTCACTGCCCCACAGTCTTATACTGCCCTTTTCGAGCATTATATCACGCAGGTCGTAAAATATATCCATGCTTTCGCTTATTAGCAGTGTCATCTCGCTCTTTTTACAGCATATATGGTCATACAGGCACTCTTTCGGTGTATCATAGAAGCAGAGGTCGCTGCTGTCTATCTCAATATTTGCGAGCAGCTTACAGAATATCCTGTCATCGAGCTGGGTCTCATCCCCGAATATCCCGAAAGATCGCTCTCTGCGGGAGACAGGTCTTTCGTCCGGTTTTTTCGCGGAAAGGAACCTGCTTATGGACTGCAGCTCAAAGCGGTAATTGAGATATGTTTCCGGGCTTTTGATAA
This sequence comes from Oscillospiraceae bacterium, assembly GCA_017394475.1. Taxonomy (GTDB): domain Bacteria; phylum Bacillota; class Clostridia; order Oscillospirales; family Ruminococcaceae; genus Huintestinicola. The sequence goes on from JAFPYQ010000183.1 coordinate 752, forward strand.
GTATCCCGTTGGTGAGCAGCTTTATATTCAGCGAATCTATCTCATCGAACACTTCGGACTTGTCCATTTTTAACTCTCCGATGCGGTATGTTTTGCAAAGCGTACAGTGGTCGGCGGTATCTTCTACGGGTATGAGCCTGCCGTTTTTCAACAGCGGTAGTATCTGTTCACAGGCAGCCGCATCGTCATCTGTACCGGCAAATACTTTCAGCGTTTCCTTGCAGATGGTACTGCCGTGGTATTTATCTATCTCTCTTTCGAGAGCGGTATATTTTTCAAAAAAGCTCTGCATTTCCACACCTGCTTATCGGTATCACATTCTGATCTATTACGGTAAATACTATTATATACCCAAACTCCCCAAAAGTCAAGCGGGCAAGGCCTGCTGCTGATCTCTTGCCACAAAACAATATCATATATGAACATATTTTGCGATGAATATGTAATAAATGTTTATATAACAAATGGTTCTCATGCAAAAATTGTATAGTATAACAAAGTCTTTGTGTAAATATTTGAAATTTTGTTATTTGGTACAAATCTATCCGGCCGCCCTTGACATATATGTTTTTTCGTGCTACAATATCACAAAACCCTACCAACCACATAGGAATTATATGAGATAAAACAAAACGCGGTCTGATGCGATGGAAATGAAAATATACAACGACATCATCATAGATCATCACCTGCACCCACGGCATCTTCACGAGCCGGAACATGCCACGCTTTCACTGATGGGCTCGGATGCGGTATGCGGCGATATGCTCACTCTCCATCTTTCGGTGGATGGGAACAGGATAACAGACGTATCCTTCACAGGAGTGGGCTGTGCATTTTCACAGGCATCCGCAGACATGATGCTGGATCTTGTGATAGGCGGCACCCCACAGCGGGCGAAATACCTTTACGGAATTCTTTCGGGTATGATGGATGGCACTATCACAGACGGGCTTGATGACATCGGGAACGCCGCGGTGTTCGGAGCTGCAGCAGACATATCTTCCCGGAAAAGATGTGTGATGCTGTGCTGGGATACATTGATGGATATGCTCGATACCCTGAACGAAAGGAGAGAGACGTTACGGAATGAAGATCTCTACAAGAGTTGAATACGGACTGATAGCACTCACCGATATCGCCATGAACTGTACAGACGGATGTTCGGTCTCTTCATCGGAGATCTCTGAACGTCAGAACATTTCGCAGAAGTATCTTGAACAGATAATAATCGCTCTGAGGCAGGGCGGATTTGTCAAAGGGATGAAGGGCTCACGGGGCGGATATGTTCTTTCCCGCCCTGCGGATATGATCTGTCTTTCGGATATACTCAACGCCCTTGACAACAATATCTTAGCGGATGTTTCGGAGGATATCGGCACACAGAGCGGCGGGCTGCGGTGTTCGGTGAATGTCTGTTTATGGGACAAGATAAACGACTTCATGCGCAGCTTCACCGGACAGATGACATTAGCAGATCTTATAAATGAATCCACAGCCTATGCAGACAGCATGAAAGACTCTGTATACTACGGATAAAGGAGTATATAATGTTTAACCTTGAAGAAAGCTTTGACAGCATCGTGAATGATATGCTCAGTGATCTTGAAAGAGAAAAGAACACCGAGAATGTAAAGAAATTCAACCATCCAGACAAGGAGGTCATAATAGATATCCTGAACAGCCTGCGCAAGATTATATTCCCGGGCTATTTCA
>JAFPYQ010000184.1 GCA_017394475.1 Oscillospiraceae bacterium
CATTACTTTTTCATTACATATTACACAGAGATTTTCACTGATCCCGACTTTGTGATAGTCAGAATATCTATTGATAGTTAGTCTATCACATTTCCTCATTTTTGTCAAGGGGGTAAAGGAAAAAATCCCCGGGTTATGATCTCTGCGGCAGAATGCAGGGCATATTTGTGTTATTTACACATAACAATGCCGATAATTTGATACAAATTGACGGGCTTTTTAATTTGTAAAAGACTTGACATATCACGAATAATATGATAGACTAACTATCAAGGAGATAGTTAGTCTATCATATTCTAAGGAGCATATATGGAAAACAAGACAGATCTTTCTGCGGAAGGTTTAAAAAAGCGCAGGACCGAGCATATCATAGCGACAGCTGCCGAACTGTTCCTCGAAAACGGGATAGAGAGCATAAAAATGACCGATATAGCAGATGAAAGCGGCATTGGTGTCGCCACCCTTTACCGCTATTTCGGAACAAAGACAAAGATAGCCCTTGCTGCAATGACCTTTTTGTGGGCTGATCTTAAAAAGCTGTTCGATGGGCGGTTCAGTGAAATAGAGCGGGGTTCGGCAGACGGCATCACCGAGCTGGAGCAGCTTATCAAAATGTTCTCGGAGCTGTATGTATCGCATAAGGACTTTATGCGCCTGGTAGGGGAGTTTGACAGGTTCGTGCTCCATGAGGAGCTGGACAGGGATGACCTTATGGAGTATGAAAACAGTATCGTAGACTTCTATCCTGTGCTTGAACGGGCATTCAGGAAGGGTATTAAGGACAAAACAGTGCGTCAGGATGTGGATTTCAGGCTTTTCTATCAGTCTTTCACTCACGCCCTGACCGAGATGTGCAAGAAATTCATCGGCGGGGAGATACTTCCATCCGACGATTTTTCCGATGCAGAAAAGGAACTGGCTCTCATAGCGGATTCTGCGGTATATTACATAAGAAAACAGGGATAACGGCATTTAAGGTGCAGAGCAATGCATCGTATATCTTGAACTTGGGGGGTAAGTGTTATGGAGAAAAAAACGGCAAGCAACAAGATACTCTGGATATTCGCCATCGGTCAGCTGGGGTGGTCAACTCTTGCAGGGATAATTTCCAACTGGCTCGTTTTCTTCTTTCAGCCAAGCAATGAGGAGCTTCTGAAAGGACAGACTGAATTCATACCGCAGGGCACATTCTTAGGGCTTACGGTGATAGGCCTCATAACTGCTTTCGGCCGCATATTCGATGCCATAACCGACCCGCTCATTGCAAGCAAGTCGGACAGTCTGAAACACAAACTCGGCAGGCGCATCCCTTTCATGCGGGGAGCGGCTGTTCCCTTCGGCGTGATAACAGTGCTGATGTTCCTCTCCCCTGTGAACGGAACGAGCAAGGTCAATGCAGTGGTGCTCTTTATCTGCGCCATGCTGTTCTATCTCTGCATGACTGCTTACTGCACGCCCTATAACGCGCTTATCCCTGAACTCGGGCGCACACAGAACAACAGGATAAATATCTCGACCTATATTTCCGTGACCTATTTCGTAGGTACTGCGGCAGCATATCTTGTGCCGAATATAGCGGGACTGTTCATGGAAAGCCTGGGATATGCAGGCAGTTTCAGAGTGACAGTAGCGATACTTGCAGTGTTTGCGGTGATATGTATGTCCATCCCCGCATATCTCATAGATGAAAATACCTATGCAGATACCACGCCTTCCACCGAATCTGCTGCTGCTTCGCTGTCAAGTACATTCAAGAACAAGGATTTCAGACTGTTCGTTGCCTCGGATATACTTTACTGGATAGCCCTGACACTTTTCCAGACAGGCCTGTCCTTCTATATTACTGTACTTATGCGCCTTGATGCAGGAATGACATTCCCGCTCTTTGCGATTATGACCTTTACTTCCTTTGTATGTTATGTTCCGGTCAATTTCCTGGCAAAAAAACTTGGAAAGAAAAAGCTGGTGAGCTTTGCGTTCCTGTTTTTTGCCGTGACCTTCCTGGTAACGGGCTTTGCAGGTCTGCTGCCCATTCCGTCTTTAGTTTACGGCATCATGGTGGCGGTGCTTGCTGCGATCCCCATGGCCATCCTGGGCGTCCTTCCGCAGGCAGTTGTGGCTGATATCGCCGAATCCGACATGATAAAGACCGGTGAGAGCCGTCAGGGTATGTTCTATGCCGCCCGCACGTTCGCATTCAAGCTGGGTCAGTCAGCAGCCATGCTGTTATTTACGAGTATCGCTGTCATAAACCGTGATGTTCCCTTCGGGCAGACAGGCTACGGACTGGGTTACCGCATCACTGCATTTGTAGCCGCTGCACTATGCCTCATGGGCGGTCTGGTATTCATCAGATATAATGAAAAGAGCGTTATTTCCGTGATAGAGAGCAATAGCGAAAAAAGGGAGGATAACTGATGGAGCTTCTGAATGTGAGGTTTTCATATCGTGTGAAAGGCAGGAAATTTACTGTCAACACGACCGATACTGTAAATAATTCCCGTATCAGGCTGAATATAAGCAGTACAGCAGAACGTTTCGCCGCCGCTGTCTCCACTAATTCCCCCGTTGAGATCGTATGCCTGGAGGCTGAATTCGACTATACTTTCCCCGAAGATGCAAGGATATTCCTCAATGGATATCAGTCCTGGACCGAGTGCAGAGAATACGGGAAAGACGAGGTCATGAAGGGCGTTGACCATATCCCGTCTCCTGTAAGGGACAGGTTCTCGCTTGCCGCCTACGGGGACTATACATTTACGCAGTACAGTGCAAAAAGGGGAGATCTGCACGGATTCTCCTACGGCTATATCAGGCATGGCATCGGAGAATACGATTTCATAGGCTCTCTCAATGAGAATGAGGGTTTTACCGTGATCCGTACCGATACATCAAAGGGCAGGATCATCATCTCAAAGGAATGTGAAGGCCTTCTGGTGACCGATGCTTTCAGCGGGCTTGACATCTTCTTCGGGCACGGAGAGGAAAACTCCGTGTTTGACAGATACTTTGAACTTATGGAAATAAAGCCCGCTGCCGCAAAGCCTGTCTTTGGCTATACGAGCTGGTACAGGTATTATCAGGACATAAGTGAAGATGTTCTCCTGCACGATCTGGAAGGGCTGAGATCATCTCCGATAAAGCCTGATATTTTTCAGATAGATGACGGCTATCAATGTGCTGTGGGGGACTGGCTGAGAGTGGATGCTGAAAAGTTCCCGCACCGCATGAGCTATTTAGCCGACAGGATAACCGATGAAG
>JAFPYQ010000185.1 GCA_017394475.1 Oscillospiraceae bacterium
CATCTAACGGCAGGAAACCGATTATCAATCCATATGTACCGGGTGTCTGCAAAAGCCATCCGTCCGGAAGACCTGCACCGCACAGCCCAAGATGGGAAGAAGACTGAGTTGTAAAAAATGGCAGTATAAAAAGCCGTTGTCATGCAAAAAAGCGTGACAACGGCTTGAATTTTTATTCTTCCCCGCACCCGAAGAACACCTTATTATAGAAATCCCTCGTGGTCTCCTCGCCGAACGCCTTTTTGAACATAGCGGTGGAAATGCCGCTCTCAGCTATCAGTCTGTCCACATAATCCGACGTGTTTTTCTGCTGCGCTGCCCTGTCCTCATCCGATGCCGCACCGACACGCTTTGCGGCTTCAAGATATGTGTGCAGGGCGTGCATGAACATAACTATTCCACGCGCATCGTCCTTCATGGTGAACTGCTTGTGCATGATCACCGTGCTGCAGGTGCCGAACCACTCTTTTTCATCACCTTTCGGCGGTATGTCGGGGATATCGGAAAAGCTGTCACGCATCGCTTCAAGGCCGGCTAATACCCCTCTGTACTCATCTGTCCCCTTGTCCTTCACAAGGTCATAGAACTCGATGATATATTTCCGCTTACCCATAATATACATAAGATCGAAGGAGGCGAGCGGCACATTGACGCCGCAGGGAGTTATCACGATGCTGCTCATCTGCATCATCTTCTTTTTCGTGGACATTACCGCAAGGTTTCCGAGCCCTTCGATGCGGTATCTGTCAACATGAAAGCTCATCAGACCTTTCATCGACATATCCGCAAATTTGCCCGCATTCAGCTTTTTTATGCTGTATTCACTGCCGATGATGGACATACCGTAGTCGATGCTGTCATACATGTGCTCGGTGTTCGATTCCGTATGGAACAGGTATCTGCCCGCCGCGATAAGCCCCGCGGCTCCGGCAGCTGCGATAATAGCTGCGCCTGTCAGTTTTTTCATCGTGATCCCTCCTTTGTATTGTCTCATACCCTTCAAAACTCTGCTTTGAATAATTCAAATCACTGTATTGATTATACCATTTGTCATGATAAAAGTCAAATTATCCTCTGAGAATTGACATACCCGCTATTTTAATGTATAATAGAATATGCAATAAAAGAAAGGCAGCCAACTTATGGATATGTTTGAAGAAAAATACGAAAAATTCCTTTCGGATGTGGGCGAGTCACGGATAATGGTGCTCTCCACCTCGGAAAATGATGTGGTATCATCAAGGATGATGAGCGTTGTCCGCATAGGGGACAGATTCTTCTTCCAGACGGATATCATGCTGAGAAAGTACCGCCAGATAAAGGCCAACCCCCATGTGGCCCTGTGTGCGGACAATATACAGATAGAGGGTATATGTGAGGAAATGGGGCATCCGCTGGATGATGCCGCGTTCCGCGAGAGCTTCGCAAAGCATTTCAAGGGCTCATACGATGCCTATACGGGACTTCACAACGAGCGGCTTTTCGTAATTTCTCCCGTCTATGTCCAGAGGTGGGTCTATGTTGACGGAGTACCATATATCGAGAGCTTCGATGTGGCGGGGAAAAACTATTCATTCAGGAAATATGAGAGCCAATGACAAGAGATGACAGAGGTGCAGTATGAAAACGATCATCAACAACGAAAATGAGATACGCTTCAACAACAATGTGGATCACTGCGTGGGCACGGGCAGACTGGGGCTGGCACTCACAGCGGAATATCTTGACGAGCTGAGATTCGTTCAGGAACACATCGGTTTTAAATACATAAGGGGTCACGGCCTGTTTTCCGATGATGTGGCGATCTATCATGAATATGAGGAAAACGGCGAAACAAAGGTTGAATACAACTATACCTACATCGACAGGATAATCGACAGCTACATAAAGCTGGGTATCCGCCCCTATCTTGAACTGGGCTTCATGCCCTCAAAGATGGCCAGCGGCGAGCAGACCATATTCTACTGGAAGGGCAACACCACACCGCCCAAGGACTACAAAAAATGGACGGATATGGTGATAGCTCTGCTTGAACACCTCCGCTCCCGCTACGGCGAAGAAGTCCTTGACTGGCCCATCGAAGTATGGAACGAGCCCAATCTCCCCGGTTTCTGGAAGGATGCGGATATGGAGGAGTATTTCAGGCTGTTCAGGGAGACCTTCACCGCAATAAAGGCTTATGACAGCCGTTTCAAGGTAGGCGGCCCCGCTGTGTGCGGTGTCAAGGACGATGTGTGGATACGCGCCTTCCTTGAATTCTGCAGCAAAAACGATATCACGCCCGATGCCGTTACACGCCATCACTATACCGTGGAATTCCCGCAGATATCGGGGCACTATGCCTATTCTAAGCTCGAAGACCCGGATATGAGGATAAACAATCTGCAGTCTTCACGGGATATCATCGACTCCTTCGACAGATTCAAAGGGCTGCCGATACATATAACCGAATTTTCCACCTCCTACACCCCCCAGGGCGTCATCCACGACACAAATCTCAATGCCGCATACATCGCAGAGCAGCTCTCCCGCCTTGGTGATATGAACGAATCCTACTCCTACTGGACCTTCGGCGATGTGTTCGAGGAGATGGGCGTGCCCTTCTCACTGTTCCACGGCGGATTCGGCCTTGTTGCCGCAAACTGCATACCAAAGCCCACATTCTGGACATTCGCCTTCTACAAGGCACTGAAAGACAAAGCGGAAAAATGCGTCCACAAGGACAGATGCTCCGTTGTGGTCAGAACAGCGGCGGGCTTTGCAGGCATACTCTGGAACACAGGCGCAGATACATCCGATATCGGTTTTGAACTGCCCCTTGACGACGGCGGTTACACCCTCATAACAAAGACCGTGGATGAAGAATGCTGCAACCCGCTCAAAGTATGGCACGACTTAGGCGAGCCTGCATATCCCGGTAAAGATGCAGTCGAACTCATCCGCTCGGCAGCATGGCCTGCTGTAAAGACCGATGTTGCAGAAGCGGCCGACGGCAAGGCAGAGGTACATTTCAGCGTTAAAAAGAACGGTGTCGTATACTTTGAGCTTGACCGCCGCACATTCACTCCGGACAGGGGCTATGATTACGAAAAAGTCCTGTCGTTTCACTGATCTCTGAATGACAGGCAGGAAATGAGCTTGACGCATTGCTGTCAATACTGTTTGAATGGTGTCAGGAATTTGTAAGGATGGGCAGGATACAGCCA
>JAFPYQ010000186.1 GCA_017394475.1 Oscillospiraceae bacterium
ACGAAGGGGACGTTCGATGCGTACAGCTATCAGACTTTGGAGAACAAACAACGTTTTATCTCTCAGATCATGACGAGTAAAACTCCGGCGAGAAAGAGCGAAGATGTATACCAGCAGGCACTCACATACTCGGAGATTAAAGCTCTCTGTACGGGTGATGAGCGTGTCAATGAACACTTCTCATATGGACACAGATCATTGATTTTATAACGCTCTCATTGGACGAGAGCGTTTCTTTTGTCTTTCAGCCCCTCATCGAGGAACTTGTAATACACATGGATCTTGCGAGGTTTGGTACGGTCTTTGACATACTCATCAACGGTCACATACTCGATCAGGTCAAGGCACATCTCTCTTGTGAGGGCTTCTGCTCCTGCATACTTTTTCAGGCGGCGGATAAATTCCTCAACATCCTGTTCGTCCTGCATCGCCGTTTCCATACGCTTTTCAAGCTCTGCCTGTTCAGCTTGCAGTGTGGTCTTTTCAGCCTGATACTTTTCGAGTAAAGTCTTGCAGACCTCATCAGGAACTTTACCGTTCACATTGTCCTCATAGACCTTCACGATCATTCTGTCAAGCTCTGTGAGCCTGTCCTTAACATAAGCGATACGCTTGCTGTCCTCAGCACTCTGAGTATCGTGCATACCTGATCTCTTTGCAAGAAATACCTGCTTGGCAGCGTCCTCATCAATGGTCAGGTCGATCATCGCCTTAATGTCGTTCAGCACGATTTCCTCCATAATGTACTCACGGATATAGTGCGAAGAACAACAGCCCTTACCGCATCTGCTGTGCAGTCCGCAGGTGTAGCCTGTCAGCATCTTGTTTCCGCCCGCACCGCTATGGACACGCATTTTGTTACCGCAATCCTGACAGTACATCAGCCCCGACAGCGGAACGGTAACTCTCGATTTCGTCATTTTACCTCTGCTGACGGACTTCTCATACTCTCTCACCTTATCCCAAAGCTCCTGAGAAATGATAGGCTCGTGATTGTTTTCGATGATGACCCAATCTTCCTTGCCCTTGCGGATAACCTTGTGATTCTTGTAGCTTACGGTAGTTGTTTTGAGCTGGCAGAGATGACCGAGGTACATCTCATTATTCAGTATGCACTTGACATTCCCGATGCCCCACAAATGGTCATTCGTGGTCTTGTTGACCTGTCCTGTTCTCTGGCAGCGATAGTCCGAGGGAAGTAAGATCTTCTCCTCGTTCAGCACTCCGCAGATCTGGAGCAGGCTCATGCCCTTTGCCCTCATCTCGAATATACGGCGGACAACATCGGCGGCATACGGATCAACAACAGGCGTACAGAATTCATCATCACCCTTGAGGTAGCCGTAGGAGGGATTCGGTGTTTTGTACTTGCCAGCCTTAGCACCCGAAGCAATGACCGCTTTCAGCTTTTTGGAAGTATTGGCGGCGTGCCACTCATTAAAAATATTCATGATCGGGAGCATATCCATACTTGCACTATCTGCATTAGCCGTGTCGATATTATCGTTCAGAGCAATGAAGCGGATATTGTAGGACGGAAAAATGTAGTCCACATATTGACCTACTTGGATATAATTACGACCGAAACGGCTCATATCCTTACAGATGATCAGGTTGATCTTTCCGTTTTTGGCATCGTCGAGCATTCTCTGGACACCCGGTCTGTCGAAGCTCACGCCGGAAATTCCGTCATCCACATACTCATCATAGAGTGTCCAGCCCTGTTCCTTGACATAATCAGTCAGTATTCTTCTCTGGTTTTCGATTGAAAGGGATTCTCCGTTTCTCTCGTCATCTTTTGAAAGACGGAGATAGATCCCAGCGATATATTCAGTCTGCTTTGGCAACATCTTAAACTCCTTTCTTCCAAAGCGACCTTAATCGGCATCTTCATTATAGCGCAGGATGCCGAAAAAGGCAATAGGTTTTGGACGAAAAGTTTAAGCTGTTTCAGGGATACGGTGCAGCACCTCATTCATAGCCCTGTTGAGAGCATAGGCATACATCGTATCGCTCAGCGACTTGTTACCTGTAAAGTGGCTCACCACGATATACTTCTGCCCCTTGATCTCATACTCACTTGTGCGAGTAGGGCAGTCTTTGAACTGTTCATTCAGTTCAGCAAGTGTTTTGTTTTTCATAGCTTGTTACTCCTTAGCTTGTCTATCTCTACGCTTATAGAGCGAGGGGATCGCTTTCTCTATCTGCCCCTCTGTGTTGTTGGTTGTCTAATGATGACAGCCGTGCGGAACGGCAGAGCCGTCCCTCTCACAGCTATCATTTATGTTAAGGTTAGGGTTTGGTTATCAGCATCATAGCATCTTTCAGCTCATGCTGGATCGTGTAAGTATCGCAGTACCAGTTATCGGCATACCGCTTGCAGACTGCAAGCTGAATATCAAGAGGTCTGCGACGTAGCGTACCCTCTGTCATACGC
>JAFPYQ010000187.1 GCA_017394475.1 Oscillospiraceae bacterium
AAATGAGCCTGCGGCTCACACTTGCTTGTTAAAAGCAAGCTTTGAATATACTTTATTCATCTAACAGAATAATGCCAAAAATATATCGTCACATTATACAAACTAACATATGCTTTTTAATGTGATTTGTAGAATTTTTACAAGGCACTTGTATTTTTATTAGTAATCTGTTAAAATAGATAATGTATATTTGTGTACTCATTATTACAGATATATCACAGATGCTGAAAAAGGTATTTTATATAGACACAGAGCCATTTCATAGGCTTTAAAGAAAGGCGGGTAATATGAGCAATAACGGAATGGTAAATTCAATGGAGGATTACGAATTCCCGTTATTCGTATTCCATGAGGGAAACAATTTTGAAGCGTTCAACTTTTTTGGCGCTCACAAAGGAGTGAAGGACGGCAAGGAAGGCGTATATTTCAGAGTATGGGCTCCTCACGCAAAATCAGTTTCCATAATAGGTGATTTCAATAACTGGGACAGGAACAGGCATCCCATGTATCAGCTCTCCGACAAGAGCGTGTGGGAGATATTTCTGGAAGGTGTAGAGAACTTTTTTACCTATAAGTACAGCATAGAGTCAAATCATTACAGCATATCCGAAAAGGCTGACCCCTACGGCGCCCACATGGAGCTTCGCCCGAACACGGCCACGAAATATTTTGATATAGACGGCTATGAGTGGGGCGACAAGGCATGGTATGAGCATAAAGCCAATATGAACATATACCAGTCGCCCATGAATATCTATGAGGCTCATCTGGGCTCATGGAAACAGTATCAGGATGGCTCTCCCTTTGATTATGTGAAGTTTGCAGAGGAAATGAGCGCATATCTCAGGGATATGGGTTATACTCATCTGGAACTGATGCCGCTGGCAGAATATCCCTTTGACGGTTCCTGGGGCTATCAGGTCATCGGCTACTATGCACCTACTTCAAGATACGGCACTCCTGCTGATTTCATGAAGATGCTCGACATCTTCCATCAGAACGGGATCGCAGTCATCCTGGACTGGGTACCTGCACACTTCCCCAAGGATCAGGCGGGACTGTTTGAATTTGACGGAACGGACTGCTATGAATATTCCGATCCCCTTAAAAAGGAGCATGCATCCTGGGGAACAAGAGTATTTGATTACGGCAAGGGAGAGGTAAGATCCTTCCTTATCTCGAATGCCATCTACTGGATCGAGAAATTCCATGTGGACGGACTTCGTGTGGATGCGGTGGCATCTATGCTCTATCTCGACTATGACCGCAAGGAATACAGGCCCAACAAGGACGGCGGCATAGAGAATTATGAGGCCATAGAGTTCCTGCAGAAGCTCAATTCCGCAGTTTTCGCAAGGAATCCCGATGTTCTGATGATCGCAGAGGAATCCACTGCATGGCCGAAGGTCACAAAACCTGTTGACTCCGGCGGTCTGGGCTTCAATTTCAAGTGGAACATGGGCTGGATGAACGATACTCTGGACTATATGAGAACAGATCCCATATACAGGGCAGGGAACCACGGAAAGCTTACATTCTCATTCTATTATGCATTCAGTGAGAATTATATCCTCCCTATCTCCCATGATGAGGTAGTACACGGAAAGGCATCGCTTTTCGGCAAGATGTCGAGCCCCACTATGGAGGGAAAGTTCGCATCCGACAGGGCGTTTATCGCATATATGACGGCACATCCCGGCAAAAAGCTCAATTTCATGGGCACAGAGCTGGCACAGGTCATCGAATGGAACTACACCAAGGAGATAGACTGGCTGCTGCTCCAGTATGACAGCCACAGCAGGATGCATGAGTTCTTCAAGGAGATAAATCATTTCTATCTTACCAATTCTCCGTTCTGGAAGAATGATGATTCCTGGGAAGGCTTCAAGTGGATAAGTGCTGATGACTATACACAGTCTGTCATAGCATTCCGCAGGATAGACAATTCCGATCCCGATGATCCCAATGAACTGATAGTCGTGTGCAACTTTGTACCCGTGCGCAGGGTGGATTATCGCATAGGTGTTCCCTATGCAGGAACATATCAGCAGGTATTCTCCACCGATGAACTGAAATATGGCGGTTCCGGAGAGATCGACAACGGAAAGATAAAGTCAAGGGAATTCTCCATGCACGGATATGACAACTCCATAGAGCTGGATATCCCCGGACTTTCGGTAATGTACTTCAAGTACATACCCGAAAAGAAGAGATCCAAGGCTAAAAAGAACACTGTCATAGATATACCCGCCGCCGATGTGGAGGAAACGGTCTCCGAAAAGCCAAAGCGCACAAGAAGGAAGAAAGCCGAGGCATCCGCAGAAAAGAATGCAGAGGTCACAGAGAGCACTGCTCCCGTGACCGCGGAGGAAAAGCCCAAACGGACCCGCAGGAAAGCCGCAGCCAAAACCGGACAGGACGGACAGGTGACCGATGCACCCGCAGGGGAGAAGCCTAAGACCCGCAGAACGTCAAGGAAGAAAGCCGAGACAGAAACCGCGGTGGAAGAGGAAACGGTGCGTCTCCCGAGAGTAAGGAAGAGCAAGAGCAAGAGCAAGGCATGACCGCTTTGCAGACATGATAATCAGCTAAATCAAGAAAGGAATGATCTTTAGATATGTATACTAAAAAGGAATGTGTAGCTATGCTGCTCGCAGGCGGTCAGGGAAGCAGACTGTATGCGCTCACTCAGGATATGGCAAAGCCTGCCGTGCCTTACGGCGGAAAGTACAGGATAATAGACTTCCCTCTTTCAAACTGCGTGAACTCCGGTATAGATACCGTAGGTGTTCTCACACAGTACCAGCCTCTCGTGCTCAATGACTATATCGGCAACGGTCAGCCGTGGGACCTTGACAAGCAGTACGGCGGAGCTCACTGCCT
>JAFPYQ010000018.1 GCA_017394475.1 Oscillospiraceae bacterium
TCCGCCACAGGATGGCGAGCTATTCACAGGAGAGCACACGCTACTGCAATTATTCAAAGGATAAGTTCGGCTCCGAGCTCACATTCATAAAGCCCTGCTACTTTGAAGAGGGCAGTGAGGGCTACAGGCTCTGGTGTGAGGCCATGGAGAATGCAGAGCGTTCCTATTTCGCACTGCTCGAAACGGGTGCCAAGCCAGAGGAGGCAAGGGGCGTACTCCCCACCGCCGTGAAGACAGAGCTTGTGATGACCATGAACATCCGCGAATGGCGACACTTTTTCAGGCTGCGCACAGCGGGAAGGGCACATCCCCAGATGCGGGAGCTTGCCTGCATGATACTTTCTGAATTCAAAAACAGATTTCCTGTTTTGTTCGAGGATCTATGATAAATATTGCGATAGACGGGCCTGCAGGGGCAGGCAAATCCACCATAGCAAGGAAGATAGCCGCAGAAATGGGCTATGTGTATGTGGATACCGGTGCGATATACAGAAGCATCGCCTATGCCTGCAATTTCGCAGGGATAGAGGCGGCGTTCCCCGAAAGGGTAAAGGCGTATATAGAGCCGCTGGATATTGATCTTGAATATATAGACGGGATACAGCACGTTTATGTGAACGGCGAGGATGTATCCGACAGGATACGCACTCCCGAAGTATCCGCTATGGTCTCCGCCTATGCTGCACTTCCCTGTGTAAGGGATCGCCTGCTGGGCTTCCAGCGCGATATTGCCAAGAGGCAGAGCGTGGTCATGGACGGCAGGGACATCGGCACCGTGGTGCTTCCCGATGCGGATGTGAAGATATTCCTCACCGCCTCCCCGGAGGTGCGTGCAAAGCGCAGGTTCGATGAGCTCTGTTCAAAGGGCGAATCCCCCGTGTATGAGGAGATACTTGCAGCCGTGAATGCCCGCGACAAGGCGGACAGCACAAGGGAGACAGCTCCCCTGAAACAAGCCGATGATGCGATACTGCTCGATACGAGCGGACTTGATATAGATGCTGCTGTAAAGGCAGCCGTGGATATTATTGAGAAGGCGCGATAATGGCTAATAAAGTACTGGCGTCACTTGTGACCTTTGCATACAAGGTATGGTATGATTTCAGCATAGAGGGCGAGGAGAACATCCCTCCCGAGGAAGGCGTCATCATCGCCTCAAATCACCGCACCTATGCCGATCCTGTGATCCTCACGATGAAGATGAAAAAGCCTGTGACATATATGGCGAAAGAGGAGCTTTTCAGGAACAAGCTGTTCGGTGCATTTATCACGGCGCTGGGCGCATTCCCCGTAAAAAGGGGCGCCGGTGATATGCAGGTCATAGAGCAGTGTGTGGAGCGCCTCAGAGAGGGGAAGAACTTCGTTATTTTCCCCGAAGGCACAAGGCAGAAGACCAACAAGGTGGGCCGGCTCAAAACGGGCATCGCGGTCATCGCCGCCAAGTCTGGAGCCACTGTGCTGCCGAAGGGTATAATCGTTGAGGGTGAAAAGCTGCATTTCCGCGGCAAGGTAAAGCTCAGGATAGGAAAACCCATCCCGCCCGAGGACCTGCAGGTAGTCGAAGGGGACAGACATTCCATAAACGCTGCAAAGGCAAAGATATACGATGCTTTGAAAGAGCTTGTGGAGGTCGAAAACGAATGAATATACTTCCGTCAGATGATATCATAAAAGATTACAACAGTGTTGCGGATGTATGCAGA
>JAFPYQ010000188.1 GCA_017394475.1 Oscillospiraceae bacterium
CACGCCGTGGATCACCTTTGAAAGGGAAGCGGGAGTGCCCTCATCTATGGAGGAATATATGGTGTGACCTATCATGACTGCGGGCAGCTTGCCGTTCGCAGCCTGTATGCCTGCGGAAAATACAACGAAGTCGCGGTTATAGAAATCGGTCAGCAGCCTGTCATCCACTGCCTGGTCTGTATGGGTATCGGTATTGTCGCCATAGCCGGGGAAATGCTTTAGGCAGGATGCTATGCCGTTTTCTGCAGCGGTGCGCACTATCACCTCGACACCGTCCGCGGAATCCTCAACATTCTGACCGAGGGTGCGGTCATAGATATAGCTGTTCTTGTCATCGGAAATATCCGCAACAGGGGCAAGATTGAGATTTAATCCTATGGAAGTGAGCAGCTGTGCTTTTTCTGCAGTATCCTCCTCAAGGCCTTCAAGACCGCTCTTGTTGAAGATATCCTGGGGCGAACGGAAGGCACTGTCCCTGAATTCCTTCGACTTGCTCACACGCACCACAGTGCCGCCCTCCTCATCCACAGCAAAGAAGGGTTTTATGCCTGTTCTTGCGGAAAGCTGCTGTGTATAGGTCTTGAATGCTGAAGGGTTGGATTCTGCAAAATCCGTAGCATAGAAAGTGATGCCGCCCAGATGATACTTATCGGTATCCTCGGAGATATTCTCTGTGGCTCTGGCAAGGAGCAGCTGGCCTATCTTTTCCTCCATGCTCATTGAGGCAAGTATCTCATCGGCACGTTCTTCGATAGTGAGCTCCTTTTCTATCGTCACTTCTGTTTCTTCTGCGGTATCGGGTTCGGCAGTAATAGTTACACGGGTCTCGGCAGCAACAGGCTTGTAGCCCGAAATAACAGGGCTTATCCCGTCGATGTTCGTCTTCGCACCGTCGAATGAGCAGGATGTGAATATCACAGCAGCAGCGGCAATGGCTGCCAGCTTTGCGCCGATCCTTATATGTGATCTGTTGAATTGAGGCATAAGTTCGCTCCGTTGATACTGTGTCCTGCCGTTAAAGCAGAACACAGTAATTTATCACTTAAGATTTTCTCTTGTATAGTCCAGCAGGCCGCCTGCAAGGATTATTGCGATGTTCCTGCCGCTGAGCTCACACTTTACAGGGATCTCCGCGCCCTTTTCCACGTCCTTTATGATGAGATCCTGTTCGCCCGCTGCGATCTTTTCCCTTATGTTTTCGAGCACAAGGGTATCACCAAGTTCTATCTTGTCATAATCAGCCTCATTAACGAAGGTGAGGGGAAGGATGCCCGCATTGATGAGATTTGCGCGGTGTATCCTTGCAAAGCTCTTTACGAGCACAGCCTTCACGCCGAGATAGAGAGGAGCAAGAGCCGCATGCTCACGGGATGAACCCTGTCCGTAGTTGGAACCGCCCACGATGATGGACTGACCCATTTCCTTTGCTCTTGCAGGGAAGTTCTCATCGCATACGGTAAAGCAGTGCTGTGAGATAGCGGGGATATTTGAACGCAGGGGAAGTATCTTAGCGCCTGCGGGCATGATGTGGTCTGTGGTGATATTGTCGCCCACCTTGAGGGAGCAGGGACATTCGATCCTTTCCTTAAGAGGATGAGTCTCGGGATAGGACTTGATGTTCGGACCCTTGAGCACCTCAACGCTGTCCATATCAGCCTCACTTACGGGAGGCACGATCATATTGTCGTTGATGACAAATTCCTCGGGCATCTCAAAGCGGAAATCATCGGGAAGTGTGGTGGGATCTGTGAATACGCCCTTTGAGTTAGGCGACTGACCCATGCCGATACAGGGACCGCAAGCGCTCTCGAGTATTCTCGCGCCTGCGTCTATGAGATCTGACAGAGCGCCGTTCTGAGCCAGCATATTGAGAACCTGCTTTGAACCGGGTGCGATGGAAA
>JAFPYQ010000189.1 GCA_017394475.1 Oscillospiraceae bacterium
ATAAGACCTACTGCACCCATCCCTTCCACATCAACGCCCTCATAGAGCTGCTGTGCGGCGCGCATGGTGCGCTGGGTCTGGAAGCCCATCTTCCTGGAGGCCTCCTGCTGCATGGTGGAGGTAGTGAAGGGCGGGGCAGGGGAGCGCTTCCTCTTGGAGTTCTTTACCGAAACTACGGTGAACTGTGCTTTCTTACTGCGCTCTACTACGGTATCTGCGCCTGCTCTGGTCTTTATCTTGAGCTTTTTCCCGTCCATGGAATAGAAGGAAGCGTCGAACTGCTTCCTTGATGGGGGAGCAGTGAATTTTGCTTCAACAGACCAGTATTCTTCGGGCACGAAGGCGTTGATCTCACGCTCGCGGTCAACTATCATCTTGACCGCCACAGACTGGACACGGCCTGCGGAAAGCCCTCTTTTCACCTTTCGCCAGAGAAACGGCGACAGCTTATAGCCCACTATCCTGTCAAGGATACGCCTTGACTGCTGTGCATTCACCAGATCAAGGTCGATGGGGCGGGGATGAGCCATGCCCTCTTTTACGCCCTGCTCGGTTATCTCATTGAAGGTCACGCGCACGGGCTTAGTGTCATCAATGCCCAGTATATTGGCAAGATGCCAGGATATAGCCTCTCCCTCGCGGTCGGGGTCTCCTGCGAGATAGACTATGCTCGCGCTCTTGGCGGCACTTTTCAGAGACTTTATTACTTCTTCCTTCTTGGGATCTTCCACATATACAGGTTCAAAGCCGTGCTCTACATCTACACCCAGCTTTGACTTGGGAAGGTCTCTGATATGACCCATGGATGCGGCTACCTTGTAGCCCTTGCCCAGGTATTTTTCTACTGTTTTTGCCTTGGATGGTGACTCAACGATCACCAGTTTATTCTTTGCCATTCAATAATCAACCCATTACAGACAGGCTGCGCTGTTGCAGTCCTATCGGATCATGTATCCTGTTCCGTCGTTGGATACTATATCATCAAGCTCAAGTTCGGTCATGAGGACCAGGAGCTTATCTGTGTCTATTCCCGATCTTTCCGATATCTCCGCTAAGGGGACAGTTCCTTTATCGGACAGGATGCCCAGTATCCTGTCGGCATCGGGATCGCCGACAGATGGTTTTGGCGCTGCCTTTTCCTTTTTAGCCTTTTTTCGGGTGGTCTCCGAAGGCATGTCGGCTTTTGTGGCCTTAGCTGCTTTTTCTTTCTTCGGGGCAGCTTTTTTGTCGGGCTTATCGGATATATTCGCTGCTTTGTCGGCAGAAGTTTTATCAGCCTTTTTAGCTGTGGTGGCCTCAGCCGTTCCTGTCGTCTTCTTATCGGGAGCTGCCGCGGTATCGGTCTTTTTTGCCTTTTTGGCAGTGGAAGCAGGCTTTTTCGGCTTTTCGGGGGGCGGCTTCCTTACGTCTGCACTTGTATCCGCCAGTTCGATATCATAGTACATTGCAAGGTCGCTCTTTCCCATCAGGGGTATCGCTCCGTCACGCAGAAGTGCAACATTGCCGAAATACCTTTCATCGAATATATCCATGGGAGGGATGACGAAAACGGGGACTCCCAGGTCGGCGGCGTGGGATGCGGTATTAAGGGAACCGCTGGTGTTGCTTGCCTCTATAACCGCCACAGTGTCGGAAAGGGCTGTGAGTATACGGTTGCGCTGCGGGAAGTTCCGCGGCATGGGATCGGTACCCGGAGGGAACTCCGTTATGATGGCACCCTGCTCGCAGATCTTCTCACGGTATATCATGTTGCTTTTGGGGTATTCAACGTCAAGCCCTGCACCTACGACCTCATAGACGGTGCCGCCGTTCCTGACGGCACTGAGAGACGCACATATATCTATCCCCTCTGCAAAACCGCTCACCACGGAGATGCCGTTTCTGGCAAGCTCCGCCGCAAAGGATTCAGCAGCATGGCGGGAGTATTCCGATGGCTTCCTTGCCCCTACCATCGCCATTGTGGGAGAAGCGTCTATTTTTGAGATATCACCCTTGCAGAAAAGCATCACAGGAGGCGCAGGGATGTTTTTCAGCCGCTCAGGGTACTCAGGGTTGCTGTCAGCGATCACATCCACATTGAAACGGCTCCACTTGTCAAGCATGGCCTCTGCATCATCCATTCTGACCTTTCCGAGATTGGAAAGCACATAGGGGGAGAGGCTGCTTTTCAGTTTGCTGTCGGTGGAAAGGGCCTTGCGCAGACTTTCAAGGTCACCATCGAAAAGTTCTGTCAGTTCATTGATCCGCCGGTTGCCTGCACCGAATACGAGTATGAGCCACAGCTTGCAGATCAGACCGTTATCACGCTGCATATTAACCTCCTTGCTGATCCTTGTGGAGCTCCCAGATGAATATGCCTGCGGCCATTGCCGCGTTCAGTGAATTTATGCTGCCTGTCATTTTTATGGTGATGCCATCGTCACACATTTTTATGTGTTCTTCGGGCATCCCGCTGCCTTCATTCCCTATGACCACCGCTGCCGATGAAAGATCGGCGTCAAGGATGGATACGGCACTGCTGTCTATGACTGATGCATAGACCCGCATACCCATAGAACGCAGATGCTTTACCGTGTCCTCAAATGGATCGGAGTACATGGTCACGCGAAAAACACTGCCCATAGCGGAGCGCACGGTCTTCGGGGAAAACTCATCACAGCAGCCGCACAGTGCAAGGGATATGCCGAATGCATCGGCAGTCCTGATGATGGTGCCCAGGTTCCCGGGATCCTGCAGGTCATCGAGTATCAGCAGTCCTCCGCCCTCAAAGCTGTCTATATGCTTTTTTTCGGGCAGTCTGCATATAGCATATATGCCCTGTGACGTGACTGTCTGCGCGATGGCACCTGAGACCTCACGGGATATGGTGACTGTCCTGGCATTGTCTGCTGCGAAACGATACTTATCTTCAAGCCCTTCCTCGATGAATATGTTTTCGGGGACAAAGCCGTTTTCGATACAGTCGCTTACGAGCCGTGCCCCTTCAAGCACGAAAAGACCGCTCCGCGTTCTTTCCCGCTTGCTTTCACAGAGCCGCCTGTATCGCTTTATCATATCGTTTTTTACTGATGAGATGTGATCCATTTTAAGTTATGAAGCCCTTTTACAGTGCTTTGAAAAGGGGCTGCCACACAAAAGCAAACGCATTGTGAAACAGCCTCCTGATTGGTTTATTGACAGCCCTGTCGGGATCAAAGAGCAGCCTTTGCCTTCTCTGTAAGTGCTGTGAAGCCTGCTGCGTCGTTGATAGCGATCTCTGAGAGCATCTTTCTGTTGAGAGAGATACCAGCCTTCTTAAGTCCGTTCATGAATGTAGAATAATTCATGTCGTTGAGCTTGCAGGCAGCGGAGATTCTTGTGATCCAGAGCCTTCTGAAATCTCTCTTCTTGAGCCTTCTGCTGATGTATGCATAGTTGCCGGACTTCATAACGGCTTCCTTAGCCATCTTGAAGTGCTTGCTCTTTGCGCCCCAATAGCCCTTAGCGAGCTTCAAGGTCTTGTTTCTTCTCTTGCGTGTCGCAAGTGCGCCCTTTACACGAGCCATAATCTTATCCTCCGTAACGGGGTGTTGCCCCGGTCTTGTTCAAATGTTGGTGCTTATTACTTGTAAGGCATGAGCTCTTTGAGAGTAGCTGTGTTAGCGGGACTTGCTACACCCATGTTACGAGCGATCCTCTTGCGCTTGTGATCCTTCTGAGTAAGTCTGTGACGCTTGTTGGTCTTCTGATACTTTACAAGACCGCTGCCCGTTACCTTGAAGCGCTTCTTTGCGCCTGAATGTGTCTTCTGCTTAGGCATGATATGACCTCCTGCTTATTTTACTTTCTTTTTATTACAACTTGATGTACCGCTGCTTCTGAGCTCCGCATAAACGCAGATACAGATCATATTACAGCCTGTACGTTATCTCTTGAAGTTCATCACAGTTCTATCAAGTTAAATGCTTATCAGGTGATGCTCACTTCTTGGGGTTGATGAACATCACTACCGCTCTGCCTTCCATCTTCGGTTGCTTGTCAACAACACCGAATTCAGCGCAGGCATCGGCAAATCTTTCAAGGAGTTCGCTGCCGAGTTCGGGATGAGCAATGGCACGCTTGCGGAAACGGACAGATACTTTTATCTTATCCCCGCCCTTGAGGAACTTCATTGCCTGATTGGCTTTGGTCTCAAAGTCGTGAGTATCGATACCGGAGAACATCCTTATCTCCTTTATCTCAACGTCCTTCTGGTTCTTCTTGGCTTCCTTTTCACGCTTAGTCTGTTCAAAGACATACTTGCCGTAATCCATGATCTTGCAGACAGGCGGAGTGGCCTGCGGTGCTATTTTAACAAGGTCGAGATTTTTCTCCCTTGCGAGCTTCTGCGCATCTCTCGATGACATAAGACCGAGCTGTGAACCGTCGTTGTCGATAACTCTGAGCTCTTTATCACGGATCTCCTCATTGATCTGAAGATCTTTGCTATCCTTCGCTGCTATGGCGAACACCCCCGTTGTTTGTAATTATGATAAAAAGGGACAGAGCAAAGCACTGTCCCATAAAACCATATCTTATACCTTTGGAATTGAACGATTTTACTTACCGTATGCACTCTGTGATACGGTGAGAACATAAGCTCTGCTTTATCAATACCAATACATTTTACACTATTCGCCGGGTTTTGTCAATAGCAGCCGAAGATTTTGTATATTTGCACAAAATCACGTCTGCACTGTAATGCAAAATCAACACTTATGCCTCATTATACTGCGACGCGTTCCATCCGATATCCTATACCGGATACAGACCTTATATATATAGGATTGTGGGGATCGGGCTCTATCTTCGAGCGGATCCTGCGGATATGCTCCACAACGGTCTTCTTCACACTGAAGGGCTGCTCATGCCATACGGTGCGGTAGATATCCTCGGAGGAGCATACATTACCGCAGTTCTGCATTAGAAATTCCAGTATGCCGTATTCAATGGCGGTGAGTCGGATGCGGCTGCCGTTTGCATATACCTCACGCTCGAGCCTGTCCACGGAAACAACTCCGTTGGATATGAGCCTTGAATTGCTGTTCAGTCGTGTGTCGAGGCTGCGGCGGAGCAGCGCTGCTATCCTCGCCCTGAGCTCAAAGGTATGTATATCGCTGCCGTCCATGACCATATCAGCGCCCTTGGAAAGTGCCATGAGGGTATACATCTCATCGAGCTTGCCGGGGAGCATGATGACCGGTATATCGGAAATGTCGCGGAGCTTTCCGAGAAATTCAAAAGCCGCATTTTCAAGTCCGTCATCGCGGATTATGGCAAGATGAGCACGCACGCTTTCGGAAACACTGCTCGTCCTTCTCAGAGTGACAGTGTCACGGGTAAGGGCTTCTTCGAGCTTGTCGGGTATCTCTGCTGTTCTGCGTATGTCCGTTATGGATATTATAGGTGTAGCTCCGTGGAATATATCTGTGATCATTGTTCTCACTCCTGTTTATCGTAACGGGCTGCCGTGATGAAAAACGTTCCGACGGTACGGGCACCCCTGTGTTTTTGCTTTCTATAAGTATATACAACTC
Source organism: Oscillospiraceae bacterium (assembly GCA_017394475.1). Taxonomy (GTDB): domain Bacteria; phylum Bacillota; class Clostridia; order Oscillospirales; family Ruminococcaceae; genus Huintestinicola. The sequence continues at coordinate 5,556 of JAFPYQ010000189.1, forward strand.
TTGACACGGAGATTTTTCACTTTTTTTGAAATTTCACGAAATTTTCACATAAGGGGATGAAAACCGCGGGGAGGGGAGGGACAAAAAGAATAATAAAAGTATGTGTATAATAGCAAAATAGTATGTGCAAAATGACAGATGAAATTCGTTGTGAAAAATGTGTGATAATATACAAAAAGTAGTACATAAACTGTATAAATATACAAAAATAATGAAAATAATATGAAAATGTCAGAAAAAGCTTGACATTTCACGGGGGGGGGGTAAAATATACTATAAGGAATTATGTATCTTATTCTATTTGTGCATATTCCCCAAGCGTTCCTCATAGGTGTCCGCTGTGTCCGGAAGTCACAGTAAAGCGCCTTTGAGAAGGCAGTTTTTCCGGACTGCCGGAATGCTGATCCATGTATTCCAAACGTGGGTCACCTCGCAGAAGGGCGCTCGGAAACCGCCTGACTGCACGCCGTTGATCTGCACGGATCGGAAGCCGTGCAGTCTCGGCACTTACGTTCTGCATTGCCCGGAAACAAGGCAGTACGTGATCATCCGGAAACGGGAAGCAACGGAAAGCTTTCCGGATATCCCCGAAAGGCAGCGGAAAGCCCGGAAGGGAAAAGCCATAAAGCCGTGGAAAAGCTTTTTGGCAATCTGCAAGACCGTGGAAAAGTCCTGCAGGAGAACTGCTGTGATAACGGCAGTGCAGCCTTGAAAGATTGGAAGCTTTTAAGGCGTGCGTGCATATCCTACGGAAGGGGTATGCGATCCTCTGTTTTAAGTTCTTGTCATAGGTGCAGCAAACCGAGAAGACTTAAAGGAGGAAGGTTATGAATATTAAACGTAAACCGTACAGTGCAAAGGGCGCAGTACTCATAATGGTGCTTACTGTTATGTTCGTGCTGATTTTCCTGCTTGCAGGTGCGGTCGCTGTTGTTTACACGAGTAATAACCGTGTAATGATGCAGTACGAGGAAAGCCAGGCGTATTATACGGCGAGATCGGTGCTGGAAACGTATAAGAATGCATTACTTAGTGATAATACGGATTTGACTGGTGGAACGTATTATTATTATGATACTACAGGTGCATCTCCTGCAATCACAAGTATTCCAAAGGTTAAGCAAGGAAGAGCGCTTGAACTTGATCTTTATTCAGTGCCTGTATGTACAGACCCGGCTATAAATCCTCTTATCAGAGCGAGAAAAGACGGAACTGAAAGTTATGATGCGATAACAAAATCCGAGCCTAAGTTCAATCCTATAAATGTGGTTGATGATACGCTTGATAACAGCTATATGACTAACTTTAAGCAGTATGCTGATCAGTATAGTCAGAAGGTTTACTGGGATCGTAATGCGAATGACAGCAAATCCAATGTTGTTGATAGAACGTTTACGAATGATAAACATTCTTTTTCGCAGCCGGGTTATAATACTGTAGATGCTGCTTTTTCAGGACTTACAGGTGATACTATCTGTTATGAACTTGATTCTGATCTTGCCGGTTTTCAGAATGCTGGTACTACCACTGTTGTGAACAAACTTGCAGACCATGGTTCAAAGATAAGAATGGTAGTACAGGTGCTTTTCAGAGAATATGATAAGTCTACTTTTAGCGGTTACGTTACAGACCCTACGCTGTATAATTCTGCAGCAAAGAAATCTGAGCTTCTTGTGAAAAGCGAGAGAGCAAATGATAATTTCTGGATCAGAGTAGTTGTGGAGGTAACTCTAAATGGCGAAGTTACCACAACAAGTGCTGAATTTGGCGCGATTCCTGATCCCCCGAAGAGCGGAAAAGGTCAGGCATTGCTTTCAATGGGCGGAGTTACCGGTAATGATATAATTTCCGTAATAGGCGGTGTTGCAAGTTTACATGGTAAAGATATATCAAGTAACACCGGTGTTTCGGGTTCTAATGGTTATTGGCTCCAGAATGGTGATGCGGTTACATCTGGCGATGTATTCCTGATGGGCGATATTGGAAACGCTTCCGGTCCGAAGATCCATCTTGACGGTGACACTAATGCTTTCATTGCAGGTAACATATACATAAAGAACGATAATTTCCTTGCAGCTGATCATGGAGGATACAACTTAGTTTGCGAAGGCTTTGATATCAGCGGAG
>JAFPYQ010000190.1 GCA_017394475.1 Oscillospiraceae bacterium
AAGATGTAGTATTCACCGTTTATCTCAATGGCGCTGCCGTGGTTGTTGGCACCGCACGCCATGGGGAGATCGGCGGGCTTGTAGCTGTCGATGTGCAGGTCGGTATTGCTTATGAGCACTCCGCCGTACTTAAATTCGCCGAAGGGGGAATCCCCCACTGCATAGCAGAGCTCATGCATCACTTCCGAGGAATAGATGAAGTAGTATTTGCCGTTGAATTTGCGGATGGAGGATGCCTCGAAGAAGGCGTGGCCTTCATATTCCTTGCCGGCGCTGTACTCCTTGCCGCTGAATATGGTGCGGGGCTCATCTATTATGGTGAGCATATCTCTGCCCACGGTCATGACCTTCGAGCCTGTCCTGCTCTTGTCTCCCATGCCGCAGAAGCCGCTGTATATGTATGTTATATCGCCTTCGGTGAGCACACCCGGGTCAAATGAAGGCTCATCGCCCGGCCTGTCGCCTACCTTGGTGCCATCGCTGTAATGGACATAGCCGTAGAACTCATACTTGCCCGCAGGAGTATCGCACACTGCAACGGAGATGACGCCCACCTTGTCAAGGACATAGTAGAGATAATAGCGCCCGTCGGGACCTACGGTGACATCGGGAGCATAGAGGCACATCTTGCCTTCCTTGTTGAGGGGATCGGCGTTCCTGGGGTAGATAACGCCCTCATAGCGCCAGTTGCCCAGATCATCCACGGGTGCCGACCAGCACACATAGTCGCCCATGCAGAACACATAGCCGTTCCAGAAGTCGTGGGAGCCATAGACATATACTCTGCCGTCAAATACATAGGGTTCCCCGTCGGGGATATATTCCCAGGAGGGGAGATAGGGATTGAATGCCTGTTTTTTCATCATGATCACACTCTTCCTTTTTTGGTCAGGTGGCATCGCCGATGCCATTCACGTTGTTCTGATTTTAGCACAGATGTACATGATTTGCAAGTTAAAAATTGTTCGTTTTGTAACATATATTGTACTTATGAAAGACCCCTCCGCTCAAAGCCCGAAGTCGTGCCCGGCGGAGGGGTGCGGTATCCGGAGATACTGTCACAGCTGTTGTGAGGTATAGAGTTCGTAATACGCGCCTTTTTTTTCCATCAGCTCATCGTGGGAGCCGCTTTCGAGTATGCCCTTCTCGTCTATGTACATTATCCTGTCGCAGTTGCGGATAGTGGAGAGACGGTGAGCGATGATGAAGCTGGTGCGTCCTTTGAGGAGCTCGTTTATGCCCTTCTGCAGCAGCGCTTCGGTCTTTGCATCTATGGAGGATGTGGCCTCATCGAGGACGAGTATCTTGGGGTCGCTGAGCAGTGTCCTTGCAAAGCTGATGAGCTGTTTTTCGCCCCCGGACAGCTTGGAGCCGCGCTCGTTCACCTGTGTGTCGTAGCCGTCCTCCATGCGGGAGATGAATGTGTCCGCGCAGACTGTCTTAGCCGCCTGTATGACCTCCTCATCCGTGGCATCGAGCCGCCCGTAGCGGATATTGTCCATGATGGTGCCGCTGAATATGAAGCTGTCCTGCAGCATTATGCCCATCTGGGAGCGCAGGGAGGCGATGGTCACTCCCGAAATATCCTGCCCGTCTATGGTGACGCATCCGTGCTCGATGTCGTAAAACCTTGATATCAGTGAAACTATGGTGGATTTTCCCGCTCCCGTAGGCCCTACCAGTGCGATGCTCTCGCCGGGCTTCACATCAAAGGAAAGGTTTTCAAGGACATTTATGCCCTCCTCATAGGCAAAGGTGACATTTTTGAAGGATACAGCACCTTCCACAGCCTTCAGGGGGACTGCCCCCTCCTTGTCCTTTATCTTCACGGGTTCATCCAGAGTTTCAAATATCCTTTCCAGATAGGATATGTTGTTGATGAAGTTGTTCATTATGTTGGAAAGATTCATGATAGGCTGCCAGAAACGGGCGGCATAGCCTGTCATAGCAGCAAGGGTGCCCAAAGACACCGCTCCCTGCGGGAGTATCACCAGCCCCACCATAAAGATGGCAGCGCGCACAAGGGTGGAGATATTGTCCGTTGCGGGCCACACAAGGTTTGAGTATTTGACCGCCTGCATCCAGGCCTGACGGTACTTGGTGTTGAGCCTGTCATATATCCCCGCATTCTCCTCCTCGCGGGTGAACACCTGGGTTATCCTTGCCCCCACGATGTTTTCCTGCAGGTATGCGTTCATGTTGCTGGATTTGTTGGAGACTGCCTGCCACGCCCTGCGCTGCTTTGTCTTTATTGCAAACATGCCCCCTATGAACAGCGGCAGGCCCGACATTGCCACAAGAGCCAGCCTTGCATCCACGAAGAACATGAACACCAGTATGAACAGCATGTTCAGTATCTCCATGATGAACATGATTATGCCGTTTGACAGCATGTTCGATACACTGTCCACATAGTTTATGACCCTGATGAGTATCTTGCCGTGGGGGCGCTCGTCATAGTAGGAGAAGGGCAGCTTCTGCAGGTGTGCGAACAGGTCTTCCCTTATGTCAAAGATTATGTTCTGCCCCACCTTTGTCATGATGCGCCCGCTTATGTTGCCGCAGATCATGGCAGAGGCACTGAGCAGCAGCAGCAGTCCCGCCAGCATCAGGAGTTCATGTATGTTCTTCTGGGGGATGGTCACATCCAGTGCCCTCTGTGTGATAAGGGGGCCTGTGAGGCCTATTATGGCGCCGCAGATACTGAGCATCAGTGATATCGCCATTTTGCCCCGGTATTTCTTCACATACACGAAGGAGCGTTTTAAGTGGCCGAAGTTGAAAGGTGTTTCAAGCTGCTCGTCAACATCGTATTTATTGCGCATCTTCAACACCTCCGCACTGCAGATCGTATATCTGCTTGTAGTAGCCCTCCCGTGAGATAAGCTCCTCGTGAGTGCCGATCGCCGATATCTTCCCCTTTTCGATGATGATTATCTTGTCGGCGTTCCTGGCTGTGGATATACGCTGCGCCACGACTATCTTGGTGCAGGGGAAATCCAGCTTGTTGTCCAGTGAATCCTTGATGTAGTTCTCTGTTTCCATATCCACAGCGGATGTGGTGTCATCGAGGATGAGGACGGAGGGGCGCACTGCTATGGCGCGGGCAAGGGATATCCTCTGCTTCTGGCCGCCCGAGAGACCCACGCCTCTTTCACCCACTATGGTGTCATATTTCTGGGGGAGCCTGTCGATGAACTCGCTTGCCGCAGAGAGCTCTGCGCAGCGGTGAACATACTCCTCCTCCATGTCGCTGTCGCCGAAGGCTATGTTGCTGTCGATGGTATCGGAGTACAATAGTACATCCTGTGTGGCGATGCTGACATTTTTCCTGAGCCTTCTCAGCTTGTGCATGCGGACATTCATATTGTCCACGAGCACCTCGCCGCTGTCACAGTCGTAGAACCTGGGTATAAGGTTTATAAGTGAGGTCTTTCCCGAGCCTGTGGCGCCCATGATGACCACATATTCTCCGGGATCGATATGGAAGCTGATGTTGTCAAGTATCTTCTTGCCGCCGATGGAGTAGGTCACGTTCCTGAACTCCACCTCGCCCCTCAGCTTGTCCTTGTCCTTTGCATCCACACGGTCCACTATCATGGGAGCCTCATAGTATATGTCTATGACCTTCTTTGCGGATGCCATGAACCTGTGCCAGTCGTTTATGTAGTTGCCTATGTTCCTCATGGGGTTGCTGACAGCCCACAGAAGACCGGATATGGCCACATACTGACCCATAGACAGGTTGTCCTTTATCATGAAGTAGCCGCCGCACAGCAGCAGGATGACACTGAGCCCTCCCGCAGTGAGCTCTATCAGCGGCTGGAACCTGAGCCATACGAAAGCCGCTTTGATATTTGCAGCCCTGTATTCCTCGTCATGCTCACGGAATTTCTTTATCTCATAGTCTTCCCTTGCAAATGCCTTTACTATGCGGTTTCCCGAGATATTCTCCTGCGCTGCGGTGTTGAGTGCGGAGGAGGTCTCCCTCACCTTTCTGTATGCAGGGCCTGCATGGGCTGAGAGCCGCCTTGTTATGATGAAGATAAACGGGGTCATGGCCAGTATGCACAGGGCGGTGTGCCAGTCTATGATGAAGAAATAGATCATAGAGGCCGTGAACAGCGATATGGATTCCACGCATCCCTTTATTACCCAGGATACCATGTGCCTTACCATGTCAAGATCGCCTGTGAGCCTGGTCATCAGGTCGCCCGTGCGGAACCTGTCATAGAATGCCATGTCCTGATTCTCTATCTTCCTGAAAAGGTGCGTCCTTATCTTATAGATCATGCCCTGGGATGCCACCTCGTAGTACATATTGCAGGAATACTGGCAGACCGTGCGCAGGAGCGTGAAAAGTATCATGCCTATGATGAGCTTGAACAGCAGATCCCTGTGCAGAGCCAGATTTTCCGCAGCATTCTCATTGGATATGAATGTATCTATTATCCTTGACTGGAAATAGGGCGCTGATACATACAGGGCATTGCACATCACCGAAAGGCACAGCGCAATTATATAGTTCCTGCGGCTGCCCTTCATGTTCTCCCAGAGCCATCTGAGCTGAAACATAAAATTCCCCCTTTCATGTTCTCCTTCTATTGCTTGAAAATGAAAATCTATATGATTATATCGCAGTGAAGCGAATATTTAAATAGGATAATCTATTTTATTCTTAACATATCCTATAATTTCAGGGATATCTATAACCGTCCGTACATACCTCCCGCAGATTCTAATCAGATTCTAATAAAATACTAATGGCTTTTTAACCCCTTTGTGGTATGATATTTCAATCACTGCGGAGTTTTTGCGATACCGCTTTCTTCATCTGTATCAGAGCATCATACGGATTTATTTGTCAAAGATCCGCTAACGGAGGAATTATCTTGAAAAAAGTACTTACTGTAATAGGAAAGATACTACTGGGGATACTGCTGCTGATAGTACTGTTCCTTATCATCATGACTATCTTTAATCAGATTATGTTCATAAAGAACAAAGCACTTTACGAAACGCCTCTCGGACAGCTTGTCGAGGTGGACGGTCACAATATGAGCATCTACACCGAGGGAGAGGGAGAACACACGATCGTGTTCTTGTCGGGCTACGGAACTGCCTCACCGATACTGGATTTCAAGCCCCTTTACAGCAGGCTGAGCGATGAATACAGGATAGCAGTGGTGGAGAAGTTCGGCTACGGTTTCAGCGACGAAATCGACGGCAAGAGGGATATGGATACCATACTCCGTCAGGACAGGGAAGCGCTGCAAAAGGCGGGTGTAGAAGCGCCCTATGTGCTGTGTCCCCATTCATTCTCGGGATATGAAGCGACTCTCTGGGCGCAGAAGTACCCCGATGAAGTTGAAGCGATAGTAGGTCTTGATATGTGTACAGCTAACTGCAAGGACGAAAGTACGCTCAATGGGGATAATGACAGCATGAAGTATGTACTGCCGACATTCAGGTTTTTGCAATATACAGGGTTGGTCAGGATATTCGATGAAGATCAGTCGGGTACTCTCAACGATGAGGAAAAACAGATATTCACGGAGCTGTACTGCAAAAACAGCCTGAATGATACCGTATTGCGGGAGGCCGACAATGGTCTTGAGCTTGCATTGAACGATGAACTGAATTCCGCGCCCCTGCCCACAGTTCCCATGATAATGTACTGTTCTGCGGATAATGAGGGCGACGAACTCTGGGAAGGCGGTATGCAGGCAATGGTGGACGCATCATGTGACGGACAGCTGATCAAGCTGGACTGCGGGCATTATGTGCATGACTTTGAATATGAGCGCATAAGCAGTGATATGAAGGAGTTTATCGGGGAACTCGGCGACTGACCACAACGATCTGTACAAGCCATAGCCTGAAAGAGCGGGAGAAGAAAATGAAAAAATATGTTTACAAGAACAAAAAGGCAATGGAGAGGATGCACAGCTTCTATGACAGGGCAATGGACTCACTTGGCATCACATACAGGGAAGAATATTATGATACTTCCTACGGCAGGACCCATGTCATCATCGCAGGGGATGAGACCAAGCCCCGTATATTCACGGTACACGGCGGCAACGGCATCACGCCCGTGAATCTTGACCTGTTCCGCAGGCTCCTGGATAATTACTGCATCATCGCTCCGGATGTGATAGGCATGCCCGGAAAGAGCGCACCGTACCGCACACTGGACACCAACAAGGATGATTTCGGGATATGGCTCACAGAGCTGCTGGATGCTATGGATATCCACAGTATACCCTTTGTTGTTTCCTCCTACAGCTCGGCTATGGCACTGTCCCTTGCGGCAGTTTCTCCGGAGCGGATAGAAAAGCTGGCGCTGGTGTTGCCCTCCGGCATAGCCCACGGACCCCTTAGCCCTATCATTCGCAGCATGGCAGTGCCTATGATGAAATATTACTTTGCTCCTTCAAAAAACACCCTCAACGGGATATTATCCATCATGTCCGACAGGAAAGATGAGCAGATGACGGAGTTTTTTGACCTGATGATGTCCTCCTACAAAATGGAGATGCGCCCTCCCCGGGAGTACAGGCGGGAGGAACTGAGAGATCTCTGTGCCCCCGTTATCATCTTCGCCTCCGATGATGATATATTCTTCCCTGCAGACAGGGTGTTCCCGCGGGCGAGGCGGCTTTTCAGGAAAAGACCTGTGTGCTGTCGCATAAGGTGCAGGCATCTGCCCTCCGAAAAGACCATGAAGTATGTCTGCGCGAAAATAACTGAGTTTTTCAGTGATCTGTGATCAGTGTTCGGATGCCCTTTGGGCATCTGTGGTCAGTTATGCAAGACGGGTATTTTGCTTATTGCCTGATAAAGTCAGATCTATCGGCAATAAAGAAATACACGGCTTGTAACTGACCACTTGATGATCCCCCCTTGACAGATCCGAAAAAATGTGATACAATATATGTTAAGCTGCTTAACAAAATGAAGGAGGACATCATGACAGATCTTCTTGTAAAAGCATACAGGCTTATAAACATATACAACAGCAAGAGCCGTACCGCACATCTTTATGAGTGTGGAGTCACACTTTATCCCGCTCAGGTGCATACATTGGAGGTTATAGGTGAAAATGAGGGCATCACCCTCACCGAGACCGCAGCGATGCTGTATGTCACAAAGGCAGCAGTGTCTCAGTGTATAAAGCAGCTCTGCGGGATGGGGCTCATACGGCGCGAGGACAAGAAGGCGGTAGGCGGCGCGCAGGAGCTGTTTCTGACCGGGAAGGGCAGGTCGGTATTCGATGAGCATCACAGGCGGCACAGTGATATGATAAAGGCCATTGAGGATGTATGGGACACATTGTCTGAGGATTCAAGGGAAGGCGTCAGAAAAATGCTTTCCATCACGGAAGAGCACATTGCCGGAATGGAGGAATGAATATGCAGTTTATGACTATGGGCAGAAAGGGAGCACCTGCGGTGCTGCTGATACACGGGATGCTGAGTTCGGGGGATGATCCGCTGACCTTCGGGAAATACCTTGCGGATGGATATTATGTCATCTCTCCTACTCTGGACGGTCACGGGGATGATGGCTCGGAGCTGGTGAGCGCGCAGCAAGAGGCGCAGAATATCACCGCGTATCTGAAAGATGAGCAGATCACGTCCCTTGCGCTGATACAGGGCAGCTCCATGGGTGCCGAGGTGGCGCTTGCAGTAGCAGACCAATGCAGAAGAAAGGGCATATCCGTCGGCAGGTGCTTTTTTGACGGAGGACCGTTCTTTGATTTCCCGAGCGTGAGAAGATATTTCATGAGGCTCGTTTTCAGGCATCTTATCAAGGCATTTGAAGGTGATCCCGACAAGGTATTTGACAAGCTGAACCGTAATATGTTCGTAAAATTTGTGGCAAGGGACAAGCTGCGGGATTATGGACCGATACTGAGGTCGATAGCGGGGAAACGCCGCACATTCACCGACAGCACCGTTGACGGCATGGTGGAGACCTGCTATCATTGCAAACTGCCGGTATTCACCCATGAGGAGCAGCGCTCCTTCGTGTTCTTTTTCTCTCTCGATGAGCCCGCCCGTCAGTCGAAACCACGGCTTAAAAAGGCATACCCGAATGCGGTATATCGTGATGTAAGGGGATATGCTCACTGTTCGCTGCAGTTTACGCGCCCGAAAACATACGCAAAGCTGCTAAGACAAGTGATGGAAAACAAGGAAATATGAAAATAACGGGATACTTTGATGTACCCCGTTATTTTGTGCATAATAGGACATATCGATAATAAATAATTGTGCAATATTACATATTGACATATTCCACTTGTGGAAGTATAATATATTTAATTCCACAAGTAGAATATATGAGGTACGGATATGTTAAAACATGGTATACTTGGATTATTGAATTACGGGGATATGAGCGGTTATGAGATAATGGAGGTGTTCAGGGATTCGCTGAACTACTTCTGGAACGCTCAGACCAGTCAGATATACAGGGAGCTGCAGACCCTTAAAAACAGCGGCTTTGTGGATGATACCCCGGTAAAGGGCAGGGGCGGGGACAAAAAGATATACTCCATCACCGAAAGCGGCAGGCAGGAGCTGCTGAAGTGGCTCAGGGAGAGCAAATTCCCTCCCGCAAGGGATCCTCTGCTGATGGTGACCTTCTTCCGCGGGGAACTGACACCGCAGGAGAACATAGCCTTTTTCATCGGTATGCAGAAAAGCCTTGAAATGTTCTCCCAACAGATGAAGCAGGCGGATTCGGCATCTAAGCTGTATTCCGATGCCATCGGTTCGGCGGATAAGGCGCTGTACTGGGAGATGACCGTGGAATACGGGAAAATGTACAGCAAAATGCTTTCCGAGTGGGCAGGAAGATGCGTAGAGATGATAGAGGAAAAACGGGATACAGATTTACGGGAGGAAGAGATATGAAGATACTCATAATAAACGGCAGTCCCAAGGGCAAGAGATCGAATTCACTGCGCCTTGCGGAGGCTTTTGTAAAGGGTATGGGCACAAAGGTCAGCACAGATGTGCAGACAGTGGAGCTTTCCTCCATGAACATAAATGGCTGTAAGGGCTGCTTCGGCTGCTGGAAGGCCACACCGGGCAAATGTGTCATAAAGGACGATATGCCTCTTATCATAGAAAAGCTCATAGAGGCGGATGTGATAGTATACAGCTTTCCCCTTTATTATTTCAGCGTTCCCGGCATCCTCAAGAATATGATAGACAGGCAGCTGCCTATGGTGCTGCCCTTTATGGCAGAGCGCACAGACGGTGTGGGCAGCGGCTCTCATCCGGGGCGTTACGATATGAGCGGCAAAAGGTTCGTCCTCATCTCCACCTGCGGGTTCTATTCCGCACAGGGCAATTATGATGCGGTCTGCAGTATGTTCGACCATATCTGCGGCAAGGACAATTATGAAAAGATATTCTGCGGTCAGGGTGAGCTGTTCTCAATTGAGGCACTGAATGACCACACAGCCCGGTATCTTGGCATAGTGGAGCGGGCAGGTTCGGAATTTGCAGGCGGCAGCATCGGCAAAGCCACTAAGGATGAGCTTTCACAGCTCCTGTTCCCCAAGGAACAGTTCGAGGCCATGGCGGATGCGAGCTGGGGCGTTTCAAGGGACGGCAAGAATACAGAAAAGGCAGACAAGAGCCTTGTCTTCACAAAACAGATGGCAGCACTCTACAACAAGAACAGCTTTGACGGAAAAGAGCGCGTTCTGGAGATACGCTATACCGACCTTGACAAGAAATATCAGATAATCCTTAAAAAGGACGGCTCGGAATTCATCACCGAGGATTTTCTGGAGCCCACTACTGTCATAGAGACACCCTTCACCGTATGGACAGACATAGCCGAGGGAAAGGAAAACGGTGCAGTGGCACTGGGCAAGCACCTCTACACCGTGAACGGAGATTTTTCTCTGATGGTGAACTGGGACAGGTATTTCGGCGTGGAAAAGCCTGTTGAAAAGTCCGTATCAGACAAAAAGCCTCCCGTCATGTCAGCCATGCTCATCCCCTGGTGCGTTTTCTGGACGATAATGCCGTTTGTGGGGGCACAGTGGGCGATAATACCGCTGGCAGCAGCAGCCCTTACCCCCGTATTCATGATAAAGCACGAGCTCACCATATATGACAGGCTCTCTGCGGGGGCAGTGGCAATACTTTCCGCCCTCACCCTCATCACAGGGGATACTGATATGCCAAGGAATATCGGTTACATCATATTCGGCAGTATGTGGTTCATATCCTGCTTCACAAAGGAGCCCCTGTGTGCGGCCTATGTCAAATATTCCTACGGCGGGGAGTCTGCTCTGTCAAACCCGCTGTTCATGAAGACAAATTACATCCTTGCAGCAGCGTGGGGGGGACTATATCTCATCACAGCCGCATTATCATGGATGCTGTGCGGCCATGCGGTAGTTTTTTCGGCACTGAGCAGCATTCTGCCCGCAGCTATGGGAGCGTTCACCGCATTTTTCATCAACTGGTACCCCAAGCACCTGGCGGCGGGGACGCACTGACTCTTAACGGATGAAGGAAAGGAGATCGTATCATGATAAGTTTTATAGCGGTAAGGTGTCCCGGGTGCGGTGCGGATCTTTCCGTAGAAGAAGTAAGTAGCACGGATCTTTGCACCTATTGCGGAGCTAAGGTGCTGATAAGCAGCGAAAATGAACACATTTACAGGCAC
>JAFPYQ010000191.1 GCA_017394475.1 Oscillospiraceae bacterium
AAGCACCATTTTTACTATATCCACCGTTTCACCATCAGTATAGCGCAGACCGTTGATGAATTTGCTCTCTATGCCGACTCTGCCCAGCATCTCGTTTATCTCAGGGCCGCCGCCGTGAACGAGCACTGTGCGGATACCTACAAGATTGAGCAGGACGATATCGCTCATGACGGCATCCTTGAGCATCTCATTTGTCATGGCATTGCCGCCATACTTTATAACAATGGTCTTTCCCGAATACTTCTGTATGTAAGGAAGTGCATCAATGAGCACCTTTGAACGGATCTCATCGGATATGTTCATTTTAAAAAGTTCAACTCCGTTAGGGGATGATCCCCTGTTATTAGGTGTAAAAACACCTGAATTCTAATATATCATTTTTTCGCCGAAATGTCAAGAACAACAGGCGATATTCTTTATATACAGTGCTATTTTATCCGTTATGTAGTCTAAGCCGCCCGACCTATAATATAGTATTGTTGCTAATGCACTAATACAAAGCTCAAAGACAGATGCCATAAGGCTTTGATGTTAAAAATCAACATAAAGTCAACCGCAGACTTTGCCCGTTCGTACCGCCGGCAAATATGCCTGTCGGGTCGCAATATGAACGTCCTGCTCAAAATCATAAGCGAGGAGGGTGCAGGCTCAGCCTGCCGAGGAGGGTGCAGGCTCAGCCTGCCGAGGAGGGTGCAGGTTCAGCCTGCCGAGGTGGGTGCAGCTCAGCCTGCAAAAGGACTTGACAAATTTGTAAATTTGTCATATAATCATTATAGTATGTGCATATATACGAAAGGGAGATACAAAAGAAAATGCCGCCGTTTTTTCACGGCAGCATCGGATAACATTGATCAGAGAAGCCCTGCTTCCTCAGCCTCGACTTCGGCCTGCATAGCCTCAATGTGGCGGGTATAGGCATCGAGTATCTGGCTTTCGATGGACTGTCTTGCCTCGGGTGAGATGGGATGAACAATGTCACGGAAGATGTTGTTGTCATCTTTTCTGCTGGGCATTGCCACGAAAAGGCGGGATTCCCCCTGAACCACCTTAATATCGTGAATTGCGAGCTGGTCATCTATGGTGATGGAAATTATAGCTCTGAGCCTGCCCTCGGGCAGTATCTTCCTCACCTTAATGTCTGTGATAGTCATTTTTTGCGTCCTCCTGATATCATGAACTGAAAACAAATGGACAGGTCAGCCTGTCCTTGATGAGCACTGTGTGTGCTGGTAACATACTATAACTATTATAATACATAAATGTAAATTATACATAAATTATTTATCAATCTTTTTTAAGGAGCTGTGAAATTTTTGATAACTCAGAATACAATCAATATCCTTGACGGCAAAAAACATATACACATGATGGGCATAGGCGGCAGCGGCATGTATCCGCTGGCTCAGATGCTCCATTCAAAAGGATTCTACATCACAGGCTCTGACAATAACGAGACAGACACACTCAAAGCGGTGAGGGATATGGGGATCACAGTCTATCCCCTGGGGCAGAGAGCAGAAAATATAGAAGGTGCCGATCTTATCATCTACACCGCTGCGATACTCCCGGATAATCCCGAATTTGTGGCTGCAAAGGCATCGGGCGTGCAGATGCTCGAACGCGCAGAGCTGCTGGGGATAATAACGGGCTGGTTTGACAATGCAGTGTGTGTCAGCGGTACTCACGGCAAGACCACTGTCACATCCATGATAACCACCATACTCAAAAACGCAGGAAAGGATATATCCGCATATATCGGCGGAAAGCTTCCCATAATAGGCGGCAGCGGATGTATCGGCAGTTCCCGGACTATGGTCTGTGAGGCATGCGAGTTCAAGGATCATTTCCTGCACATGCACCCCGATATCGTCATCATCAACAATATAGACGAGGATCATCTTGACTGGTTCAAAAACCTTGACAATATAATAGACACCTTCGTGAAATTCGGCAATATGGCAGGCAATTGCGTCATCGCCAACTGTGATGACGAGAACACTAAAAAGGCCGTTGCCCGCATAGACCGCCCCGTCATATCCTTCGGCTATTCCGTTACGAATGACTGGTATGCTTCCGATATAGTCCGCGAGAACGGGCTCAAGACCACATTTTCCATATACCACAAGGGCGAGTTCTTCACAAAGGCGACCCTCAATATCCCCGGCGTGCACAATGTGCTCAATGCCGTGGCTGCGGCGGCAGCCTGCTATGAGAGCGGTGCCAATGCTGAGGAGATAGCACAGGGCATAGAGATATTCCGCGGCGCAAAGAGGCGCTTTGATAAATACGGCGAGGTAAACGGCATAACCGTATGCGATGACTACGGCCATCATCCCACTGAGCTGCGTGTAACCCTTGAAGCGGCCATGGAGATGAAATTCCATAACGTTTGGGCTGTTTTCCAGCCCTTCACCTTCTCCCGCACCGCACTGCTCCTGGATGAATTCGCATCCGCCCTGTCCATACCCGATAAGTGCGTGATAACCGCCATCATGGGCGGCAGGGAAGTGAATACCTACGATATATATGACAAGGATCTGGGAGAAAAGGTAGAAGGCGCTGTGTATTTCCCCGATGAGCAGGATCATGACAGGAATTTTGAGCTCACAGCACAGTATGTGGCAGAACATGCCGACCCGGGCGACCTTGTCATAACTATGGGCTGCGGCGATGTGAACAAATGTGCAAGGCTCATACTTGAAAAGCTCTCCGAAAAATACGGCAGCTGACAAACTGACAGCAAAGGAGTGTATCCCTTAAGTGAACGATAGTGAAAAGCGCGTACTCGAGTATGTAAGAAAATGCAGCGCGGACGGCTATTCCCCGTCTGTAAGGGATATATGCCGCGAGCTTGGTTTTTCCGCGCCATCCACCGCCCACACATATCTCACAAGGCTTATAAATGAGGGATACCTTGAAAGGGCGGGAAAGACAGGCAGGCAGATCCGCCCTGTTGAAGACCGTCCTGTCAGCATCCCTGTGGTGACGAAGTATTCCCATGGGCTGCCAGTCATAGACCCGTCGGGCGAGCATGTATTCTTTCTGCCGGACAGAAAGCCACAGGGGCAGCTTTTCGCCATACACGCGGAAACACGCAGCCCCCAGACGGGTATAGAAGCATCGGATATAGTAATAGCCGAAACAACGGACTATGCTGCACAGGGTGAGGCGGCGGTGATACTCCAGGAAAATCGTTTTCCGGAATTCGTGCGCCTTCGCGCAGGAAGATCATCAGATGCCGACGAGCCTGTTATAGGGCGTATCATAGGGATAATACGCTACATTAGATAAAATCATCGGGTATCCGAGGAAAGTGTAAAAGGAAAAAGTATGGATCTACAGAAAATTGCAGACAGCTTTGCTGCCATGACCTGTATCATCTCAGTTGAAAGAAAGCAGTCGGGTCACGGGACGATCCGCATCGTAACTGGAAACAGAGCCTACCTTGATTCCATCGAAAAGCCTGCAGACGGCCTTGCCCTGCTGACACAGAAGTTCGTCCCGAACAGTGAATACTCGGTGTATTTCACACAGGACCTGAATTTCGAGGATGCGTGCTATAATGCAGCCGTAAAGAAAAAGTGTGTCCATTCCTACGTCCACCCCGAAAGGCTGGACGCCTGGTTCAACCTTACCTTCCTGCCCCTTGCCATCGAGGACGGGGATATCTGCTACTGCACCTATACCATGGAGATAGATACATCCTTTGATTCGCATAATATGACCAGCATTTCGGGAGAGCTTTCTGCATCCGTACTCAGCACCTGCATCAAGCTGAGAGGATCCAATGATTTCCGCAGTGCCATAAAGGATGTGATAAAGGATGTCCGTGAGCTCTGCGGCGCCGAACACTGCTGCATACTGCTGCTTGATCAGCAGAACCGCACCTGCACTATGCTGGCTGAAGCATTCCCGCCGGATACGAATCTGCTTCCCATGGAGACATATCTCGACGAGAATTTCTACAACATTGCGGAATCCTGGGCTGATACCATAGGCGGCAGCAACTGCCTTATCGCCAAAGATGAACACGATATGCAGATAATCAAGCAGCGCAACCCTGTATGGTATCAATCCCTGACAGGGGCAATGGCAAAGCGTATCGTCATGTTCCCGCTGAAATTCAACAACGAGCTGCTGGGTTATATGTGGGCGATAAACTTCGATAAGGATAGTGCCGAAAAAATAAAGGAAGCCCTGGAGCTCACCACCTTCATTGTAAGCTCTGAGATAAGCAATTTCCTGCTCCTCAACAGACTGCAGAAGATGAGCTCGGAGGATACACTTACAGGCGTCATGAACCGCAATGAGATGAACGGCCTTGTTGAAAAGATAAGCAGCGGTACCTGCGGGCATGGTCCCCTGGGCGTGCTCTTTGCCGACCTCAATGGCCTGAAAAGGATAAACGACGATGAGGGACACAACGCCGGCGACCGCATACTCAAAGCCGCTGCAGAAGTGCTCAAGGAGCTGTTCGATGTGCATGAGATATTCAGGGCAGGCGGCGATGAATTCTGCGTGATAAGCTATGATATAAAGGAAGAGGAGCTTGAAAAAAAGAAGGACGATATAAAATGCATCGCATCCTCAACCCCTGACCTCAGCTTTGCCGTGGGTACCTGCTTTGTCAGCGACAGGCGCGCTATACGCCCCGCCCTGCACCTTGCGGATGAACGCATGTATGAGGATAAAAAGAAGTTCTATCTCGAACACCCCGACAAGAGGCACAGCGAAAAATGGACCGCACTTAAAGCCGAAAAAGGCGAACTGTAAACGAAAACCCCACTTTTGCGGGGTTTTGTCTATAATAGCAGTGTCATTCTGCTTTTTCTGTTTCTTCTGCGGTTTCTTCTGTGGTTTCCTCGGCAGCAGCTTCCTCTGTGTTTTCCTCGGCTGCGCTTTCATCGGTTTCAGCAGTGTCGGATGTCTCACCCTCAGCCGCACCTTCGCTCTTCTCAGCGGGTTCATCTTCGGGCTCATCGGGTATGCCGATTATGGAATAGAAATTGGGCTTTGCAAGGAAATCCTTGTTGAACATAAGGGGCTGACCATCCCTTCTCCAGCTCCTGTCATCGGTGACGCCCCACAGAATGACTGCGGAAACATTCTCCCTGTGAGCATATATAGCCTTCCATATACCGTGGTAGTATTCTGCCTGTGCTTCAAAGTACTTGTCCCCGGAATCCGCAGGCACTCCCGCATCAAGCTCGGTCACCTGTATATCGAGCCCTAAATTTGAATACATGTCAAGGGCATGGTCATACATAGAGACTGAGGGGAAAGCATCGCTGCCGTGACGTACATCCAGGTGCGACTGCATGCCTATGCCATCTATTATGCCCTTTTCCTTGAAGTCCTCCGCCATCTCATAGATAGCAGCAAGCTTGCCGTTCATGTACTCGTTATAGTCGTTGTAATAGAGCTAGCAGCCCTCGGGAGCAAACTTCCTTGCATAGGTGAAAGCGTACTCGATGAATGAATTGTCACCGTAGACCTTCACCCAGGGAGAAAGGCCCTCTCCCTCCTCACGGGAGCCGGGTTTGCGGGGTTTGCCATCCTCCATCCATGCCTCATTGACCACATCGCAGGCATAGAATTCGATGTCGGGATACTGCTCGGTGAGCACGGCAAAATAGTTCCTGATATAGTTCTCCATGCGGATATTCATCTTTTCGGGAGATACCCACTCCCCCTCATCGTCATAGCCTTCCTTGAAGAACCATGTGGGGGTCTGGGAGTGCCATACGAGAGTGTGGACACGCATGGGGATGCCGTTCTCGCTGCAGTAATCGAGCAGGGGCTTTGCCTGGTTGAAATTCACCTGAGGATCCTCATCATTTCCGGTATCCTTGAACATGGTGATGCAGGCGCCCTTGTCAAGCACATAATCAGGCTTCATCTCATTGCCTATGGTCATGCTGTCGTTGAAATGCTTCTTTGCCAGCGCCATAGTATTCTTCGATATCATATCGGCGGGTGTGAGAGCTGTTCCCACCTTGAAATCACCGCCGAACACCTCACAAAGCGATGGAATGTCTTCCTCGATCTTCTTCTTTTTCTTTTTTTCGGTAGTCACTGTGGTCTCTTCTGTCTCCTGTTCCTCGGGTGCAGTGGTCTCCTCTGATGTGGCTGTTTCGGCATCGGTTTCGGTCTGTGCCACAGTCTCTGCAGCAGTTGTATCGGCAGGAGCGGGAGCACCTGTGCTGCCGCAGGCAGTCATAAGGCACATTACCGCAGCCATTATCCCGCCCGAAAGTTTTCTCTTATCCATTTTATATCCCTCGATCTTAAGTATCCATGAACCGTTTAAGGTCTGTTTGTCCAAAACATAGTAAATTATACAAAATAATGCAGGCTTTGTCAATGGATAAAAGCTGAACTTTTCGTTACCCCGGGGCACGGATGAAAAAACTCCCTCTCCCCGTGAATTATAAAATAAGAGGGAGCGGGTGCAGGCACAGCCCATAGAGTAAAATATCAGCAGACAGTAAAGTTACCGAGCCGCAAAACAGACGTCCCATACAAACTAACCGACGAGGTAACTGCGGGCTTTGCCAT
>JAFPYQ010000192.1 GCA_017394475.1 Oscillospiraceae bacterium
ACTGACCGTACCCGAGATACTTATATATGTATTCTTCGTATTCATGGCAGTGATCTACATCGCTCCGCTCCTCTGGGTCTTCAACGTATCCTTCAAGACCAACCGTGAGATCTTCTCCGCACCCTTTGCACTTCCCAAGGAATTCACCTTTGAGAACTACACCTTCGCATGGACAGCAGGCCGTCTGGGCATCGCGACCCTCAACTCCTTCATCGTCTGCGTCATAACTCTGATACTTTCCATGCTCATAGGCTACATGGCAGCATTTGCCATAGGAAGGCTCCGCTGGAAGGGCTCAAAGCTGGCTCTCACATACTTCCTCACAGGTATGATGATCCCCGTCCACTGCGTGCTCATCCCGCTTTTCACAAGATTTGCAAAGATGGGGCTCTCAAACAACCTCTTAGGCCTCATAATCCCCTACCTCACATTCGCTCTCCCCATAACCATCTTCATCATGACGGGATTTTTCGAGAGCATGCCCAACGAGCTTATCGAATGCGCTTGTATGGAGGGTGCAAACCTCTTTGACATATTCTTCCGGATATGTCTCCCCCTGGGCAAGACAGGACTTTTCGTCACAGGCCTTATGACATTTGTGGGCAACTGGAACGAACTTCTCCTTGCGATGGTATTCATTTCCGATGATATGAAGAAAACGCTCCCCGTTTCCCTTTCAAAATTCGTCGGCCCCTACAATACCAACTATTCACAGATGTTTGCGGCGATCATCATCGCCATCATACCCACGATCATCGTATACTGCCTCTTCTCCAACCAGATCGTTGACGGTCTTACAGCAGGCGCAGTAAAGGGCTGATATCAACTCCCGGCAGGTACGCCCTGTCGGGTCTTCTCTTTATCGGGATATCATATCACAATAGTATGATATGTGCAAGAATGACCTATATACCCGTACTGCTGTGTATGTTTTCAGTCATTGTCACACTTGACAATAATAGACCATTATGGTATAATCAATAAGTAATGGTTTTTTATGCTCCGTTCGGTACGGGGCTTGTATATACGCGGGATCATCCGCAAACGAAAGGAACGATCTACAATGTCAAGGGTTTACAATTTTTCGGCAGGTCCTGCCGTTCTTCCCGAAGAGGTACTCAGAGAAGCAGCAGATGAGATGCTCGATTACAAGGGCACCGGTATGTCCGTTATGGAGATGTCCCACCGTTCAAAGGCTTACGATGAGATAATCAAGGATGCAGAGAAGGATCTCAGGGATCTTATGAACATCCCCGATAACTATAAGGTGATCTTCCTGCAGGGCGGCGCATCTCTTCTCTTTGCAGGCGTTCCCATGAACCTTATGAAGAAGGGCAAGGCTGCCTATATCATCACAGGTCAGTGGGCAAAGAAGGCTGCTCAGGAGGCTGAAAAGTACGGTGAAGTGGTAAAGGTAGCATCCTCCGCAGACAAGACCTTCTCCTATATCCCCGACTGCTCCGATCTCGATATCCCCGATGATGTGGATTATGTATATATCTGCGAGAACAACACCATCTACGGCACAAAGTTCTGGCAGCTCCCCAACACCAAGGGCCATGAGCTGGTAGCTGATGTTTCATCCTGCTTCCTTTCCGAGCCTGTTGATGTTACCAAGTACGGCGTTATCTACGGCGGCGTCCAGAAGAATGTTGGTCCTTCCGGCGTGCAGATAGTTATCGTGCGTGAGGATCTCATAGCAGACGGCCCCGCACTTTCCTGCACTCCCACTATGATGGACTGGAAGATCCAGGCTGACAACGAATCCCTCTACAACACTCCTCCCTGCTACGGCATCTATATCTGCGGCAAGGTATTCAAGTGGATAAAGAAGATGGGCGGCCTTGAAGCTATGAAGGCTCACAACGAGAAGAAGGCAAAGATACTCTATGACTTCCTCGATTAGAGCAAGCTCTTCAAGGGCACAGTCCGCAAGGAAGACCGTTCCCTCATGAATGTTCCCTTCATCACAGGCAATGAGGAGCTCGATGCCAAGTTTGTCAAGGAAGCAAAGGCAGCAGGCTTTGAGAACCTTAAGGGTCACCGCACAGTTGGCGGTATGAGAGCTTCTATCTACAACGCTATGCCTATCGAGGGCGTTGAAAAGCTGGTAGAGTTCATGAAGAAGTTTGAAGCAGAAAACGCATGAAAAAGTCAGAAAGACTTGAAAAGCTGAAGGGTCAGGGCGGAAAGATATCGGGTATGACATCCTATGAGATCCTTGTGGATAACTTCACAGGCGTCCGGTATCCCTATCTTTCCAATCCTGCCAACGGCAGCGTGGCGGTGACACCTCTTGTGAACCGTGACGGCAAGCCCCTCGCATCCCCTGATATCGCCGATCCAGAATGGTTCGGAAAAGTTGAATAAAGGACTGATAGCAATGTATAATATACTCACACTCAACAAGATCGCAGCCTGCGGCACAGATCTTTTTGATGAAAAATACACCGTTTCGGACAATGCAGCCGATCCCGATGCGATCATGGTGCGCAGTGCCAAGATGCACGATATGGAATTCGGCAAGAACCTGCTGGCAATAGGCAGAGCAGGTGCAGGCGTCAACAACATCCCCGTTGATAAGTGCGCTGAGCAGGGCATAGTTGTTTTCAACACCCCCGGTGCTAATGCAAATGCAGTTAAGGAGCTCGTTCTCACTGCACTGCTCATCTCCTCGAGAAGAGTTCCCGATGCTCTTGGCTGGGCTCAGGGCCTCAAGGGCAACGGCAGCGAAGTGGGCGCTATGGTCGAAAAGGGCAAGTCCCAGTTCGCAGGTCCCGAGATCAAGGGCAAGACACTCGGTGTCATCGGCCTCGGTGCCATCGGTATCCTTGTTGCAAATGCAGCTATTTCCCTGGGCATGAAGGTAGTGGGCTATGACAAGTTCCTCTCCGTAAATGCGGCTCTGAGGCTCTCCTCCAAGGTGACCACAGTTTCCGACCCCAAGGATGTGTATGCTCAGGCTGATTACATCACTATCCACGTTCCCTACAATCCCGAGACAAAGGGTACTGTCAATGCAGAATCCATCGCTCTGATGAAGGACGGGGTAAGGATAATAAACCTTGCAAGAGGCGAGCTTGCTGATAACGATGCAGTTATCGCAGGTCTTGAAAGCGGAAAGATCGCAGCATACGTTACAGACTTCCCCAGCGACGATATTCTGGGCGTAAAGAACGTCATCGCTCTCCCCCATCTCGGTGCATCCACACCCGAGGCTGAGGACAACTGCGCTGTAATGGCTGCAGAGGAGCTGATAGATTACCTTGAGAACGGCAATATCAAGAACTCCGTAAACTTCCCCAATGCAAGCATGGACGCTGTGGGAACAAAGGTATGCGTTCTCCACAAGAACGTTCCCTCTGTTATCTCCGAGATAACCAGTGTATTCGGCAAGGACAACATCAACATCGAAAACATGGTCAATGCATCCCGCAAGGAGAATGCCTACACTATGATCGAAGCCTCCGGTGATATCACCGACAAGATAGTTACCGATCTTGAGGCTGTTGAGAACGTTATAAGAGTAAGAGTCATCAGATAAGACTCCGAACAATAAGCATCAAAGCCGCAGCATCGATGACAATGATCTATGCTGCGGCATATTTTATCACCTATCCCTTTTTATGAACAGGAGGTTTTTTATGGGCATGATGGAAAGACCGGTAGTAAGAGATGCTGTCAGTGGAAAATGCTGGGAACATGAATTTGAGAAATTCTATCTGAAAGTGTATGTACCCGACAATGACCTTGACGGGCAGACCAACAATTACAGCTTCCGCGCACCCCTGCTGCTGGTATTTGAAGAAAACAGGCAGGATATGGAGCAGGCAGTGAAGTTTGCCCGGGAGAGCGGTCTTTCCAAGATTGCTGCAAGCGTGGATTCAAGCGTTCTGTTCATCTACCCCACTTCCGGGAAGGGCTGGGCTGATGAAACTGCCGACCTTTATGCCGCTGTCATCGCGGAGGTAAAGATGATACCCGTGTACAAGGACGGCATCGTGGAGAATTTCGACTTCTTCGCACAGGAGTTCAGGGGATATTTCGCAAGAGGTGCCATATTCCGTGCGGATATATACAGCTTCGGTGCATCTGCGGACTATGTGGCGAAAAATCTCCTTGACACCATACAGGGCGAATATCTGTGGGGTCCCGGTGAGATAACTCCCGCCATGTGTTCTATGGAAAGGCTCAGCATCGTTCCCGATGTAAAGCGGAAGGACATCGCCGTTATGAGCATCGGCAACAGTGACAGCATAAACAGCGCTTTTGCAGGCTGTGAGAACAAGCTCATCAAGGCATCCGCAGACTATGTATCCGATTATTATTCCTTCGTGAAGAAATTCAAGATGTGGTGCGGAAAGATAGAATTCGAGCCCGATCTCGATGCACTGGATATGACCGAGGAGGCAGGCAGCGTCACTGTTGATACCTCTCCCGACAATATCCATGTCAAGGATGCTGCCACCCATAAGGTAGGATATTTCGCATACTACAACAACGGGCTGTTTGACAAGGGTCCTGTTCCTCTGGTGATAGGCTTTCACGGCGGCGGCGACTGCTCGATGTATTTCACCTTTGTTGCGGGCTGGTGGGAGATAGCTCATAAATACGGCTTTCTGTTCGTTTCGCTGGATGA
>JAFPYQ010000193.1 GCA_017394475.1 Oscillospiraceae bacterium
ATTCCAGCAGGCCGTTGTAATGGCTCTCCTCGGTAAAACATTCATCCGCCGCCAGTACCCCGGGAACGAGCCTTGCCACTGCATCCGCCACCATGAGCGCAGGCAGCTCGCCGCCTGTGAGGACATAGTCCCCGGCGGATATCTCCTCATCCACGATGGTATCTATTATCCGCTGATCCACGCCCTCATAATGACCACAGAGGATGAACAGCCCCTCCTCATAGGTGCAGAGCCGCTTTGCATGGGACTGATCGAATACTCTGCCCTTCGGTGACATATATATGACATGGGGCTTTTTGCCAGTCATTTTACACACATCCTGATAGCACAGGTATATGGGCTCGCACATCATCACCATGCCCTTGCCGCCGCCGTAGGGGGAATCATCCACACGGTGATGCTTGTCATGGGCATAGTCCCTTATCTGATGGCAGCGCACGTCTATTATCCCCGCCCGACGAGCCCTGCCGATTATGCTCTCATTGAGAACGGTCTCGCACATTTCGGGAAAAAGTGTTGCAATATCTATCCGCATATCCGCTCCCCATCAGTCAAAAAGGCCGTCAATGACGTTTATGAGCATAACGCCCGATTCTATATCCGTCTTTTCGATCACCGACGGGATGGCGGGTATAAGGTATTCCTTCTGCCCATCGGATACGGTGTAGATGTCATTGGCGCCTGTATTGCGCACATCGGTGAGCTTTCCGTAGACCTGCCCGCTGGTGGCATCCTTCACTTCAAGCCCCAGCAGATCCTGCACGAAGAACGTGCCTTCCTCCAGCTCTACATCGTCCCTGTCCATATAGAGCACCTTTCCCCTGAGCTTTGCAGCATCCTCGGGAGTGTCAACGCCCTTTATCTTCATTATGACAATGTTTTTCTGAACTCTTGCCCGTTCGATCTCTATCTCATTGTGCTCCTTGTCATAGAGCACATCAAAATCACACAGAAATTCGGGATAGTCACACCAGGGGTCAACGCGCACCTCGCCTTTAAGAGCGTGTACTCCTACTATCTTTCCCGTTTCAAGATATTGTTTTTTCATATCGTCATCCGTATCTGTTATTTCTTCTTGGAGAACAGCGTAGCGAACAGGCCTCTGCCCAGAGTTGCACCCAGGTTTCCGCCTATCCTCTTGCCGAACTTTCCGCCTACCGCATTGCCCAGGGCATTGCCCACCTCTCTGCCTGCGGTGCCCGCAACGGACTTGCCAGCATCGGAGATGACCTTTTCGCCCTGCTTTCTTGCCTTTTCGCGGCGCAGCTCCTCTTCCTTCTGCTGTGCGGCCTTGAAAGCCTCATCAGCTATCTGCGCCTGTCTGCGCTGCATGAATTCGTATGCGGAGTCATTGTCCACATATTCTGCGTACTTGTTGTAGTATTCGTCATGAGCAATGTCCATCCTGCGGACAAGGTCATCCAGTGCCCCCAGCTTGCTCTCGGGAGGAAGGATAGTCGCACGCTCCACCATAGTGGGGATGCCGTCGGGAGCAAGTACGGATATGAGCGCCTCACCTGTGCCCAGTTCGGAAAGGGCTTCGTAGGTGTCAAAGGCGGGATTTACACGGTAGGACTGTGCAGCAGCCTTCATCTTCTTCTGCTCTGCGGGAGTGTATGCGCGAAGGGCGTGTGTATCTTGTTGCCCAGCTGTGAAAGCACGCTGTCGGGGATATCCGTGGGGTTCTGGGTGATGAAGTAGATCCCCACGCCCTTTGAGCGTATCAGCTTCACAAGTTGTGTTATCTTTTCGAGAAGTGCCTTGGGAGCCCCCGTGAAGAGCATGTGCGCCTCATCAAAGAAAAACACCATCTTTGGCTTGCTCATATCCCCTGCCTCGGGCAGCATCTCAAAAAGCTCGGAGATGAGCCACAGCAGGAATGTAGCGTACATGGTGGGGTTCAGCATCAGCTTGCGGCAGTCAAGTATCTGTATCTTGCCGCGTCCCTCGCTGTCGGTGGCAAGCCAGTCATGAAGGTCAAGGGCGGGCTCTGCGAAGAAGAGCTCTCCCCCTGCTGCCTCCAGGCTCACGATGTTCCTCAGTATGGCGGAAAGGCTCTGCTTTGCCATATTTCCGTAGGTGACGGAATATTCCTTTGACTTTTCCGACACATAGCTTATCATGGCCTTAAGGTCCTTTGTGTCCACCAGCAGCAGGCCTTCATCATCGGCTATCTTGAATATTATCTCCAGGATATCCTTCTGTGTATCATTGAGCTCGAGTATGCGGGAAAGGAGCAGCGGACCCATTTCTGAAACGGTGGTGCGCAGGGGTATTCCGCCCTCGCCGAACACATCCCAGTGGGAAACGGGAAAGCCCGTGTATTCAAAGCCCATATCCTTGAGGGAGAAGTTCTCCACTCTTGTCTTTACGCTGTCGCTGTCCCCACCGGGGTATTTCATTGCCCCCAGGTCGCCCTTGGCATCGGCCAAGAACACAGGGACGCCCAGCTCCGAGAAGGATTCCGCCATAACGCGCAGAGTGACGGTCTTACCCGTTCCCGTAGCACCCGATATGAGGCCGTGACGGTTAGCCATTTCGGGATAGATGAAAATCTCATCATTTTCGGTCATACCTATAAGTATCTTGTTATCGTATAGCATACTAAACCTCTTTTCGATGTTACACTTTTTCTTTTGCCTGTCAGCGTTATGATCACTTTAGCTAAACACCCAGCCTTTTTCTAATATTTGATAATAGTTCACCTTTATACATAAAATAGTGAGGACCAGCAACAGAAAAGCCAACTATTTTTTTAGCTAGTCCCGAAATAGTAAATATCTCACCATTGTATTCAACATGATTAAGATCATCTGTAGTTTTGCAAGTAATACTGGTGTCTTTTGTGAAAACAAGTGTTGAACCCACAGGAAGCCCGATCATATTAAATTTTAACGGTGGTAGTTTTTGTGTATCATCATTCTTTGATTCTTTATTGTCAGGTTTTACTGTCTGTTTCTCGTCAAAAAAGCTGTCCGAAAACGGATTTTTTGATAATTGTTCTTCATCCCCGTTTATTTGTGCAATTGCGGATAATATCTCATAAGCCTTCTCGCAATTCATTTCATAAAACTCGCGATTTTTTGCGTGCCTCAGAGAGGGGTCAAGAGTATCTATAAGACTGTGCAATTTCAGGTCTTTAAGCCTGCTCTTAACTTTGTATACTGCATAACAATGATAAGGGTCGGGAAGTCCTGAACTCCTGTTGAATGTTTTTAACCGCTTGTCAACATCATCGGTATATCCTATCTTTACAAGCTCCGGAAAAGCAGGATTCACAAAGATATAAATATACCCGACAAAGGATTCTTTCTTATACCATCCATAGCTATAACCGCGCTTTTTCAGTTCCGTTTCGGTATCAGAAGATACAATATTCAATATATCTTCATCAGAATACTTTGAAAGATCACTCATATTGAATCTTCACTCCTTAGATAACGCCCCTCTGATAGAGCCCGTTGGTATATCCCTTTCCGGTAAAGCTCTCGCGTTTTTCCAGCTTATCCAGCAGGGTCTTCGGGTAACCGTCGGATACCTCCACGAAGGAAACGTTGAAAATATCCATCTTCGCGATCACATCGGTAATGTCGCAGTTGAGTATCTGTGCATAGCCGTCAAAGGTGCGGATGTGGAACTTGCGGCCTGTGCGGTCGGTGAGAAAATCTATCTCCATTATCCTTTCGGAGGTGATGGGGCTGTTTTTTACCGTCATAACGGGGAAA
Organism: Oscillospiraceae bacterium; assembly: GCA_017394475.1. Taxonomy (GTDB): domain Bacteria; phylum Bacillota; class Clostridia; order Oscillospirales; family Ruminococcaceae; genus Huintestinicola. The sequence goes on from JAFPYQ010000193.1 coordinate 3,726, forward strand.
CGCCCGTATACACGCAGTCCCACGGGGATGTCGGAACGTATCTTTGCCGCCTGGGTGTGCCTGAGCTCCATAGACAGCAGCACATCCGCAACACCGAGGCCTTCAAGCTGTGAAACGGCGTAGGAATTGGTAATATTTAGCCCCTGCCCCGTATGTATCACGATATCATCATGGCTTTGCCTGAAAGCAGTCAGGGCGCCCAGAGAATTGAAATTATCCGCATGGAAATGCCGCACGCCGCCTGTATAAACCTTTTCAAGGTCACTGTTCAGCTTTTTTTCATCAAAGGTGAGCTCGGGCAGCGCCGCAGAGAGCTTCCTTACCTTTTCCTCGGTGCAGTCGGATATTATCTTCACCAGCAGCTGCATCGGGGCTATTATCATATCAAATCCGTCAGCCTGCCGCACATCCTCCTCGGTGAATGCCCTGTAGCGGAACTCCGTGAGTTCCCTTTTGCGGGCTTCGGGGAGCTTTGCTATATTTTCGGGGGATATCTCCCTGTAATGGGGGGTAAAGTGGTCTATACGCTGGATATCCACCTGTTCTGCGATGCTCCTGCGTATCTCGTTGAGCTCGGCACCCGTGACGAAAAGCCCGTCCCCGATATCTGCGGTAAGGGAGCCGAATTCATATATGGTATTGCCCAGCTTTGAAAGGTGCTTCTGAACATCCTCCGCGGTGATGCTGCGGTTAATGGCAGTGCGTGGCAGCTCCCCCGTCACTGTGACCGTTATGCCGTCGCGGTCTGCTGCGGTGACTGTCACAGGCTCGCCGCGCTTTATGCTCACATGGAAATCCAGCACGGATTTCTTTATCTCCGTCCTGTAGGTCTCCGCTATCTTTGGCAGCACATCCTTTGCGGAGGTCACATCCTCATAGCGCCTGTGGCCGAACATCCTCTCCCCTGTTTTTCCCAGGAGATAGCCGTCGGTGAACCCACTGCGGGAGAATACTGCGGAAAGCAGCTCCATATCATCATCGGTAAGTTCACCGGAAAGCGCCTTCCTTGCCGCAGTTGTTGCGGCTGCGGTGTATTCGGGGCGCTTCATCCTGCCCTCTATCTTGAAGGATGCCACCCCAGCATCGGATAGCTTTTGCAGGTGAGGAAGCAAAGACATATCCTTCAGGGAAAGGGCATATTCCTCACCGGGGAGCTCTCCGGATCTTGAAAAGGGGAGCCTGCAGGCCTGGGCGCATTTCCCTCTGTTGGCACTGCGGGAGCCTATCATGGCGCTCATGTAGCACTGTCCGGAAAGGCACATGCACTGTGCCCCGTGGACGAACACTTCCGTTTCACAGGTATCACACAGCGCATTTATGTTCTCCATATCACTCTCACGGGGGGCGACTACCCTGCAAAATCCCAGTTCACCTGCCAGCCTTGCACCGCAGGGAGTCAGCACGGTAAGCTGTGTGGATGCATGCAGCGGCAGTTCCGGTGCTATGGTGCGTGCCAGCAGTGCCACGGAAAGATCCTGCACTATGAGCCCGTCTATGCCGATATCCGCACAGAACTTTATCTCGTCCGCCACGCTCTTGATCTCACTGTCAAAAACGGCGGTATTCATGGCGCGGTATATCTTCACCCCGTGGAGGTGGCAATACCTCACCGCATCCGAAAGCTCGGCATCATCGAAATTCTTTGCACCCGCTCTGGCGGAAAAGGTCTTCCCGCCCGCATAGACTGCATCCGCACCGCAGCGGACTGCGGCGATGAGCCCCTCCATACTTCCTGCAGGGGACAATATCTCTGTTATCATAACGACCTCGGCGTTTTCCCCGCGTACAGCACAGGGCGGTCAACGCTTTTTCTTCTTACCGTTTCTTTTCTTTGCAGGGATGCCCCTGTCCTCGGCGGGATCCATGATGTCGGCAAGGTCCTCTTCCGACTCATCCTCATCCGCGGTATCTGCCGCAGCGCTGCTTTCGGCACCCGTCTTTTCAACAGATGGATCATCTTCCCGGGGTGCAGCTTCTTCCGGGGATGCCTTTTCAAGGGAAACGCTGCTGACCGTATCAGACTGTGCAGCAACATCGCTCTGCACTTCCTCCGCCAGAACGGTTATCGCGGGGGATATGGTATCATTGAGGATCAGCTGTTCGCCAGCAAAGGGAGACTGCTCTTTTTTGAGCTCCTCCACCTGTTTTTGCAGAGCCTTATTTTCTTTGGTGAGCCTGTCTATCTCCGCCTCGAGCTCGGTCTTCTTCTGAGAGAGCCTTTCCTTTGCGGAGCGTGCCTTTGCGGCATCCTGCACATAGCTCTGTATCTGGGAACGGATGTTCTCCAGGGTGATATTGAGTTTTTCAGCCTCATCAAAGGCTGTAAGGGCTGTTATCACCGAGGCGTTCTGTATCCCGAAGCCCGGATTGTCCCTCATGATCCTTTTGAGCTCAAAGTCCGTCCTCTGGGCTATTTTTATCAGATATTCCGGTGAATCATCGGTACGCAGGCTGAATTCACGCCCCGCGATCTTCACTTTAACATTGTTTGTAGTATTCATCATCTTCTCCGGTCATTTGCGGTTTGTCCCTGTGCATATCCTGCGGGACATTCATACTTTATTTATTATACATCATACGGCGCAAAAAATCAAGTACTATTCTGCCGGGATCCTTTTTGCGGTCGGTCATCGGGACATTTTCTCTGACGGATAATGCTTTAGCCATACCGAACATGGCTTTTCCCTTGTATACGCTGAACGGATACACCCTTTCCGTGCCCTGCCAAAAGTTCTTGACAAATCCCGCAAAAAATTGTAGAATATAACATAGATGATAAACGTTCCGAAACGAGCGGGCACGGATGCCTGCGAGAAGACATCCACTGCCAACCACATACAACTGCACACCGCAAACCATTATTCCCACAAAACAACCGTCTACTGACTACCACCACAGAAAGATATGCACAGGATAACCATAGGATTTCTTATCCACAGACTTGACAATGACTATTCCAGAGAGCTCATCAAGGGCGCTGTTCTTGCTGCCCGCGAGCTCGATGTGAATCTGGTCATTCTGCCGGGGCGCTCCCTCAATCCACAGCTCAAGGACGACATAAACACTGTCTACGAATACCAGCACAACTCCATATACAGCTTTACCAGTCCGGGCTCATTCGATGCGGCGGTCATCTCTGCGGCAACTATCGGTCAGTTCGTGACGAAGGCGGAATTTGAGAAGTTCCTCTCCCGCTTTGAAGGCGTGCCCCTCATCACTACGGAAAACAAGATAGAGGGCATACCCTGCGTGCGCATGTCCGGCGGCGGGCTGCGGCTCATCGCCTCTCACCTGATAAAGCAGCATGACTGCAAACGGATAGGCTATATAAGCGGCCCCCGCAACAACCCCGATGCCATAGATCGCCTTGACGCCTACAAACAGGCGCTGTCCGAGCATGACATACCCTTTGATGAGAGCCTTGTGCGCTACGGGGACTTTTCGGAATACTCCGATGACTGCGTGAATGACCTGCTCGATGCTCACCCCGACCTGCAGGCTATATGCTTTGCCAACGATATGATGTGCAAGGGCGGATACCGCGCCATCGAAAAGCACGGGCGCATCATCGGCAAGGATATTTTTGTCACGGGCTATGATGATTCGGAAGTGGCCATGACCCTTTCCCCCACCCTCACCACGGTAAAGGCTGATACTGCCCGTGTCGGGAAGATAGCCCTGCGTGAGGCGGTGCGCCTTGCCAACAGCCGTATGCTCGAAACAGCAGACCGTGCGGCGGACGTGATACTCGAATCAAAGCCGGTGTTCAGGGAAAGCTGCGGCTGTCACCCGGTACCCAACGCCTTCGGCAGGATATTCGATGAATG
>JAFPYQ010000194.1 GCA_017394475.1 Oscillospiraceae bacterium
CATGACAAGATCAGTATTCCCTGCTTTTCCTATACCGTTCACCCACCTGCCACGGGGTATACTGTCAAGATATGACTGCGGGATCATCCCCTTGTATGCATACTTCCAGCTTTGCTCATATATATCGCTTATTGCGTACAGATCATCATTTTCATTTATATATCTGATCTCCATATTTCCACCTTCGTAACTACAGGGCTATTCAAGCCCGAAATGCCTTGCAAGGGTCGCTAATACCTCTTCACGGGTATCCTTCCCGTCATCCTCCCGGACAAGGGTGAAAAAACCGCTCTGAGCATACTCATCATAATGCTTTTTGCTGTTTATCAGTGCCAGTCCCTCACGGTAATTCTTCATGACCGCCTCCGGGTCATCACAGCTGTTTATGACGCCCAGAATGAACTGCTTCTCCTCATCATCGCGGTCAAAAAAGCGGTCAACGCTCATGCTCTGCGGCGCCAGCATCACCGCCACATGGTCGTAGTCGCTTATCTCATGCAGAAGGTCAAGGGGGATGTTGGTATCCACGATGATCTTCCCTTTTCCCGAAAGGGATATGAGCTGCGTTATCTCAAAGCCTGCCGCTTCCTGCTTTACGCCCATTATCCAGCGTTCGTATTCCTCCGGGCTGCGTGTAACGAAATCCTTCCAGTCCGAAAGTCCCCGTATATAGCAAAGATCGGGCTGGATATCCGGCTCTGCCACCTGTGATGATATCTCCATATCGTAATTCTCACCGCAGAAGATCATGCCGTACCTTTCGGAAAGCATCCTCACCGCAGTGGATTTGCCTGCATAGGCTGTCCCTGTGATAAAATACACATTTTTCAGATAGTGGCGTATTATATTGTTTTCTATATTCATATACTTCCTTTATTCGGTGACCCGATCGGTAAAGATAGTTCCGGAAATGGTCCTGACCGTCAGCTCCATCTTCGCATCAAGAGCGGAGCAGGGCTTAAACCATTCCCACTTCGCATAACTCCCTGATAAAAACTGTTATTATGCATTTTACCATATTCGGAAAGGATAGTCAAGGAAAAATCTACGGGCAGACAGATGCAATACCCCAAAATATGCATTTTCTTACGAACTCAATACCCTGAAATATGCATTTTCCAGAAAAAACAATACCCCAAAATATGCATTTTTCACCAAAACCAATATCCTGTTTTATGCATTTTCTATTGACAAGAATGTTAAAAGCTATCCTCATCACAACAGATGGGATAGCTTTTCTGCACTGAAACTGCGGTTATGATATGCTCCTAAGTCTCCTCATGGCCTCGGCTGTCTTTTCATGAGTCGAGAAAGCAGTGAGGCGGAAATATCCTGCGCCGTTCCTTCCGAAGCCCTCGCCGGGGGTGCCTACTACCTGTATATTGTTCAGCAGATAGTCGAAATATTCCCATCCGCCCATGCCCTTCGGGCATTTCATCCATATATAGGGTGAGTTTTTCCCTCCGGTGTAGGATATACCCAGTGAATCCAGGGTATCGGCTATTATGCGGGCATTCTCCTTGTAGTATTCGATGTTTTCCTTGATCTGTGCCTGACCTGTTGGGGTGAAGACTGCCTCTGCCGCCCTCTGCACAGGGTATGAAACGCCGTTGAACTTGCTGCCCTGTCTGCGGGCCCACAGATCCGCAAGGCACACCTCGCTGCCATCGGAAGCCCTGACTATCAGTTCATCTGGTATCACCGTATATCCGCAGCGTGTTCCTGTAAAACCTGCAGTCTTGGAAAGGGAGCACATCTCTATGGCACATTTTCTCGCACCCTTTATGCAGAATATGCTCCTGGGTATATCCTCATCGGATATGAATGCCTCATAGGCGCTGTCATAGATGATGACAGCCTCGTTTTCTATGGCGTATGCCACCCATTCTTCAAGCTGTTCCCTTGTATACGCCGAGCCTGTCGGATTATTGGGCGAACACAGATATATTATATCCGCATGGATGCTTTTATCGGGCATTGCAGCAAATCCGTTGCCCTCATTGGAATCTATATAGGTGACCTCTCTGCCGCACATAAGGTTCGTATCCACATATACGGGATATGCAGGGTCTGTCACAAGGACTGTGTTCCCGTTGCCGAAAATATCGGTTATATTCCCGCAGTCTGCCTTTGCGCCGTCATTTATGCGTATCTCATCCGCCTTTACATCCGCACCGAATGATCGGTAATACTCTGCTATGGCATTTTTCAGGAAATCATAGCCCGTTCCCGAATCCTCATATCCCCGGAAGGTCTCTGCCCTGCCCATCTCATCAGCGGCTTTTTTCATTGCCTCCACCACAACAGGAGCAAGGGGGCGGGTAACATCGCCTATACCCATCCGTATGAGCTCTTTATCGGGATGTGTCTGTCTGTAGGCTGCAAGCCGCTTTGCAATGTCTATAAAAAGATAATTCTTTTTCATGGATAAAAAACTCTCATTTATCCTGACCATGCAGATCACCTCATAAACAAATGTCAGAGAAAGTAAGTAAAATGAATGTTTCCTGCGCACATCAGCCTTTATCTGATGTTTTCCTCAGATATCGACTTCACCGTCAAACACGAACTCTGCCGTGCCCCTCATAAGGACCGTCCTGTCGGACTTCACTGTGATGAAAAGGTCTCCGCCACGCAGATGTATGGTATTCTCCACATTCTCTCTGAAAAGGCCGTTCAGCACACAGGCAGAGGCTGCTGCACACGCACCCGTCCCGCAGGCAAGAGTCTCTCCCGAGCCCCGCTCCCATACTCTCATCTTCGCGGTATTCCCGTCTGTTATCCTTATAAATTCCGTATTTATCCTGTCCGGGAAAAGGGGATGAAACTCAAAGGCTCTGCCGGTCTTTTCAAGGGGGATATCATCGGGATCAATGTCGGATATGACCACGCAGTGAGGATTTCCCATGGAAACGCAGGTCACGGTGTATTCCCTGTCAAGGACGGTGATCTTCTGCGCGATAAAGCTCTCTCCCTCTGCTGTGACGGGTATCAGTGCAGGATCGGTGATATATTTCCCCATATTCACCAGCACAGACTTTACCTTTCCGTCTTCGGGGAACAGTTTCAGATATTTTATACCGCTGTTGGTCTCCAGGCTTATCTCCGTTTTGTCGGTGAGCCCTCTGTCATAGACGTATTTTCCGATACATCTTGTGGCATTGCCGCACATTTTTGCCTCACTGCCGTCGGCATTGAATATCCTCATCCTGAAATCGGCATTTTCCGACGGAAGTATCATCACGATACCATCCCCGCCCACTCCGAAATGGCGGTCGCTCAGGGCTGTCGAAAGTTTTTCGGGATCGGCGATGTTCTGTTCAAGGCAGTTGAAATAAATATAGTCGTTGCCTATGCCCTGCATTTTCGTGAATCTCATATCAATGACCTCTGGTCTCAGTAGCGGAGCTCATAGGTCTTTAGCACTTCAAGTGCTGCATCATACAGTGGTATCTGCCTGTCCATGGCTCTTTTCTGCAGGATGCGGTGCGCATCGTTCTCCGTTACCTTCAGGTATTCTATCAGGACGCATTTTGCGCGGTAGATCAGCTTGTCCTCATCAATTTTGCGGATAAGCTCATCATTTTTCCTCCGTGCCTCGTCCATATCCTTTTTGAGCGCCACCATCCTGCCGATTATATTTGCCGCCAGTGATGATGCGGAGTTTTTCGGCAGTATGGTAAGACCCAGCCCCACCGTTTTTGAACACACCTCGTCATATATCTTCGAGGGAGCAAATATTATCTGTTCCGAGCAGCATTTTGACGATATGTACACACAGGTGTCCAGCCCGAACTCATTTGCAAAGGGGAGAACGGACAGTATTATATCAAAGCTGCTTCTGACAGCAGTCTTCCTGACATCGGTACTGTCGGAAACGGTCACGTCATCTACCCCGACACTGCCGAGTATGCGCCTGAGAGCGGCTGTCATATCATCATTTGTGCATATTATAAGTGCATTCATCGTATAAACAGGTGGTGATCTCTTTCTGATCATTCAGCAGAGTATATTCTATCATATCTGAATATGGTTGTCAAGAGAAAATGCAGGATTTGTTTCTCAAACTTGCAAAAATCATCATATTTCACAATTATCATAGTTATTCTTCGCGTTTTTATGAAAGATGATGTATACAGTATATGCAAATCCAGGTATTTTAATGTCTCTCCCTCCGTGTGAAGGAAGAGACTTTACAGGACTACTCGGTCTCTTCCGCTTTGACGATGGATTTGCTCGCCCATCGTCCGCTTTTATACCTTATAAGTCCGACTATGGCAGTGAACAGCCATGTTATGCTGGTGGTGAACCATATACCCCAGAAGGAAAATGCGGGTATTTTCGGCAGCACAGCGGAAAGACCGCAGCGCCCTATCACCTCTGCGATACCGTTTAGCAGAGCATAGCCCGTGTCACCCGAGCCGTTGAGGAATCCCCTGACGGTATAGATGAGCCCCAGCGCCCAATAGCAGCTGCCCGTTATCAGGAGCGCCTTTGAGGTTATATCTATAACAGCCTCATCGGTGACGAATATCCCTGCGATATATCTGCCCAACAACATGAACAAACCTGCCTCGATAAATGCCATCACCGTTGATATGGCAATGGTGGAATGCAGCCCCTTCACCGCACGATCCTTCTTTTCCGCACCGATGTTCTGCCCCGTGAATGTGGATATGGCGGTGCTTATGGATGCAAAGGGCTGGTGGACGAACTGCTCTATCCTCATGGCTATGGTATATGCTGCCATTACTGTGCTGCCGAATCCGTTGGTGACGCGCTGCAGCCATGCCATTGATACGGATATGAGGCCGAACTGCAGTGCAACGGGGATGCCCGTTCTTATGCACAGGAATATCATATCACGGCTGATATGCTCTTTTTTCCATTCCACTCTGATGAGCCTGCCGTCCTTGAAGCACCATATTATACACAAAGCGGCAGATATGCCCTGGGAGATGACAGTTGCCAGCGCCGCACCTGCAACACCCATGCCGAAGCCCACCACAAACAGGAAATCAAGTCCTACATTTATAACGCTCGATATTATCAGGAACACCAGCGGCGTCTTTGAATCGCCCAGAGAGCGCATTATGGCGTTTATCCAGTTATATGCCGCCACGCACACGGTACCGCCGCAGGCTATGCGCATATATGTAGCAGCGGTCATCACAAGTTCATCCGGGACTTTCAACACTTTCAGGATAGGTACTGCGAGCATCACCGATATGATGCTGGTGAGCAGCCCGAAAAACAGTGTAACAAGAGCCGAACAGACCACGGAGCTGTTGAGCCTTTTCTTGTTGTTTGCCCCGAAAAACTGGGATACTATGATGCCCGCACCTGTGGAAAGACCCATGCAGACGGTAAAGAAAACGAACGTTACCGAGCCCGTGGCTCCCACTGCCGCCAGGGCATCACCGCCCAGCACTCTGCCCACGATGGCTGTATCTACTATATTATAGGTCTGCTGGAGGATATTGCCTCCGAGCAGGGGCAGTGCAAAGCGGATGATATGCCCTGCTTCACTGCCTGTTGTCATATTCTGTGTTTTTGCCATATTGTCTCCTTCATGAATGTCGTGATCTCTCCGTTCCTTACACGGGGATGAACGATCGTCCTTTATCCGTATCTAATGATTATATCACAGAGCTGCAAGCATTTCAAGCTATAATTTGTTTCCGAATGTTCAAAAACATACTTTGTGTATACGTTTTCTGCGGATTTGTTCATAAATTATGGTTGATTTTTTTCTGCTGTCATGGTAAAATGTATGATGTGTTTTTATGTCTGTTCATAAAACAAGAAAATCCCCTCACTGTTGGTGAGGGAAAAGGGTGTGTTTATTATTTTTTTACAGCAAAGGAGCTTATCTGATAAAGAATATAGCCTCCTATTCCAGTCAAGATAATTACGATAATAAACCACTTTATGAAACTTAAAGTGCGTGCAGTTTGTGTTTTTTCGCCTACAACACATTCAATTACTTTATAATAATCTATATCTTCCTTTTCTAATACTTTACAATAATAATCATTTTGTATCATAGCTCCATAACTATTTTGTGAGCTTACATAACTATTTACTTCATACGCTGTACAATCTGTATAAACTCGATCTTCATCTTCGTCATAAAACGCACTGACAGGTCCTATATATTTGACATTTAATTCTTCGGCATCACAAAACACTGCACTCACTGGACTTTTGAGTTGTGATTTCACAGATTTCTTTACAGTTTTATAAAATTTTTCATAATTCATAATTAGCCCCTGTATTTTACAAATCTGTTTTTCAAAAGAAAAACGTTCTCTTGAACTTTCATTCCGTAGCTATATCTTTAGTTTTTTAGATTTTAATACCATTTCAGAAGAAACCCTATATCTTTTGGAATATCAAGACCTATATAGTTCTTATATGTTCTTTTACTGACTGTTTGTATAACCAAAACTTTAATTTTTTATAATTAGCTATTGATACTATCGAATTTTATATTTGATATAGTTTCCACTATGTTATTGTATTTTAATAATTTTGTATCGTAATATGGTGCGCATTTTTATGCGTTAGCAAAGCAGTGTAAAGATGTATAATTCTAACATGGCGGATTCGCATTAATTTGATGATGTCATCATTTTCAAGTTTATATAGGTATAGTTTCCCATTTTATTTATGACATACTATATTACCATTATACTATATAGTATATTATACGCATTTATGTGCGATAGTCAAGCAATTTAAGGCATATTTTAGAAAAATTCCCGTTTTGCATAAAAAGGGCGAGGCTTTATTATATGTTTTATACAAGATTACAAGAGTTGTGTAAAGAAAAAAATACTAATGTATCAAATATGCTTAAAGACCTGAATCTTAGTACAGGGAGTATGGGTACATGGAAACGTGGTAAGCTCCCCACGGGCGAGATTCTTTCCAAAATCGCCAAATATCTTGACACCTCCATTGATTACCTTGTCGAAGGCGTTTGTGCGGATGAACTCAGTCCCGATGAAAAGCATCTTGTAGAAACATACAGAGCCGCTCCCGAAAAAGCAAAATATAAAATACTGTGCGATTTTGAAAAAATGATAACGGATGAAACGGAAAAACTCAAAATTTTGAAATTAATATAGTAAAGACTTGACATTTTGCCGGATTTACTTTATAATGGGAAATCATAACTGACTTAAATGAGGGGTAACAAATGATAACATCATCACCTATGGGCTGGAACAGCTGGGACTGCTACGGTGCTGCCGTGGACGAAAAGACCGTCCGTGCGAACGCGGAATATTGTGCAAAAAATCTGCTGGCATCGGGATATGAATACATCGTAGTGGACATTCAGTGGTATGAGCCCACAGCCAAAAATCACGAATACCACCCCTTTACCGAACTTGTGACAGACGGATATTCAAGGCTCATGCCTGCTGTGAACCGTTTCCCCTCCGCAGAGGGCGGAAAGGGCTTTGCGCCGCTGGCTGAATATGTCCATTCTCTGGGGCTCAAATTCGGCATCCACATCATGAGGGGCATCCCACGACAGGCGGTACACGCCGATTCTCCGATACAAGGGACGGACAGGACCGCAAGGCAGATCGCCAAGAACGACAGTATATGCTGCTGGAACACCGATATGTACGGCGTTGACCCTTCAAAGGAAGGGGCTTATGAGTATTATCTCAGCATATTCAGGCTCTATGCTTCGTGGGGCGTGGATTTTGTCAAGTGCGATGATATCGCAAGGGAAATGCCGCATTGCAGAGAGGAGTTAAAGCTCATATCAAAGGCTGCACGAAACTGCGGCAGAGAGATAGTCCTTTCCATCTCCCCGGGACCTGCGCTGCTCGAAGAAGCAGAAATGTACAAGCAGTATGCCAATATGTGGCGGATCACCGATGATTTCTGGGACAAATGGGAGCTGCTCTACAATATGTTCGAGCGCTGTGAAAAGTGGAGCATACATACGGGCTTTGACCACTATCCCGATGCGGATATGCTGCCTGTGGGACCGCTGCGTCAGGACTATGATGTGAACGACCGCACCAAATTCACCGAAAACGAGCAGATCACTATGCTCACACTCTGGAGCATATTCCGCTCACCTCTGTTCATCGGCGGTGAGATGACAAAGTTCGATGACTTCACACTCTCCCTGCTCACCAACACAGGGATCACCGATATGCACAGGAATTCCCGCCATGCCCATCAGCTGTACAGGCGCGAGGTAAACGGGAATGAACTGATAGTCTGGACCTCTGTATCAGCAGAGGGCGGCACTTACCTTGCAGTGTTCAACGCAGGAGAAACTGATGCCCGGTTCGATATCTCCCTTCATGAGGCGGAACTATACGGGAAATACAAGGCTGTGGAACTGTGGAGCAATGAGGAAAGCACTGCGGAGAGGCATATCGTCACCGCTATACCCTCACACGGCGCAAAGGCATATCTTCTGAAATGACAATCCGGAGCGTATCATGAGACATAAACTATACTATAAAAGACCCGCCGAGCAATGGCATGATGCTCTGCCCGTGGGCAACGGGCGCATCGGCGGTATGATATACGGCATACCTGAAGCCGAGGTCATATCCATCAATGAAGATTCCATCTGGTCGGGCAGATACCGCGACAGGAACAATCCGAAGGCTCTTGCCGCCCTGCCGCAGATAAGAAAGCTCATAGATGAGGAAAAAACCGCGGCTGCCGAAGAGCTGTGTGCTGATTCATTCTACGGCACCAATGAGCAGGAGCGGCATTATCAGCCCTTAGGCGACCTTCATATATACCAGGATGCGGACGACATTTCCGATTATTCCCACACCCTTGATCTTTCCACCGGTGTGGATACGGTCACTTTCTCCGCAAACGGCACGACGATCACCCGTACTGTCTTTGTAAGTGCGCCCTCACAGGTCATGGTGATAGGCTTTCATTCATCTGTCAGGGGAAAGCTCGACTTTACCGCCCTGATAGACGGCCGTGACGATAACTATGACAGAAACTGTGCCTATGATGACAGCACTCTGCTTTTTACGGTCTCCGACGGCATCCCCTTCTCCTGTGCAGTTCACATCAAAGGTGACGGCGAATGCAGGACGGATGCCAACCGCCTGATCTGCAAAAATGCCACAGATGCTATGCTGGTCATCGGCGCACAGACCGCATTCCGCACGGCTGACCATGAATTTGCCGCAGTGAACGATGCGAAAAGCGCCGCAAGGCTCGGCTTTGAAAAGCTGCTCTCACTGCACATCGCAGATCATGCCGCTCTGTTCTCCCGCAGCGACCTGTGCATAGCCGACGATACGGATGATATGCCCACGGATGAGCGCCTGAAAGCCCTCAAAGACGGGGACAGCTCACAGCTCCCCATTCTCTGCGAACTGTATTTTGACTATGCAAAATACCTGATGATAGCAGGCTCCCGCACAGGCACTCTGCCGCTGAATCTCCAGGGTATATGGAACAAGGATATGTGGCCTGCCTGGGGCAGTAAATACACTGTAAATATCAATACCGAGATGAATTACTGGGCAGCGGAGATACAGAACCTCTCCGAATGTCATACCCCCCTTTTCGACCATATCGAAAGGATGAGGGAGCACGGCAGAGCCACCGCCCGCAGGATGTATGGCTGCCGCGGCGCTGTATGCCATCACAATACGGATATATGGGGCGATACCGCTCCGCAGGATAAATGGCTGCCTGCCACACTGTGGCCTATGGGGCTCGCATGGCTGTGCACCCATATCTGGGAGCATTATCTGTTCACGCAGGACAAAGCCTTCCTTGAAGAAAAGTTCGACACCATGCTTGAATCCGCAGAATTTTTCCTGGATTTCCTTATCGAGGATGAAAACGGCTGCCTGGTAACATCACCGTCGGTCTCCCCCGAAAACAGCTATTTCACACAAAACGGTGATAAGGGCACACTGTGCAAGGCCCCCTCTATGGACTCACAGATACTCGAGACCCTTTTCTCGGCAGTGATAAAAGCTGCGGATATCATCGGGGACACCGGACACTGTGAACTTATCTCACAGATAAGTGCCGCAAAGGCACGGCTGCCGAAGCCTGCTGTGGGAAAACACGGGCAGATATGCGAATGGGCATCGGACTATGACGAGCCCGAGCCGGGTCACCGCCATATCTCGCAGCTTTACGGGCTGTACCCCTCGGATATCATAAAATACAGCGACAAGCGGCTCTCCGATGCAGCCCGCGCCACCCTGGACAGGAGACTTTCCCACGGAGGCGGTCATACGGGATGGTCAAGAGCATGGATAATAAATATGTGGGCAAGGCTCCATGACAGCGCAAAGGTGGAGGAAAACCTGACAGCGCTGCTCACCAGATCCACTGCCGACAGCTTGCTCGATATGCACCCGCCCTTCCAGATAGACGGCAATTTCGGCGGCGGTGCAGGTATATGCGAAGCCCTTATACAGAGCATAGATGGTACTGTCGAGTTCCTGCCTGCTCTCCCGCCCTCATGGAAAAGCGGTTCATTCAGGGGACTGCGTGCAAGAGGCGGCTTTGAGGCATCCCTCGAGTGGGCCGATAGTCAGCCCGTGAAAGCTGTCATCATATCGACAGCGGGCAACCCTCTCAATATACGCAGTGATAAGCCCGTGACCGTAAACGGCAGAGAATATGCCCCCCTTGACGGCATCATCACCTGTGACACCGCTGCAG
>JAFPYQ010000195.1 GCA_017394475.1 Oscillospiraceae bacterium
CTTTGGTTACAGATCGGATTTACGCTTGACAATCGGCTTCTATGCTTGTTATAATATTATCGACAAAACCGTTTTTTCAGATCCGACAGATGAAAGGGTAAATTTATGGATAAGATGAGATCATAAGCAATATTGTTAGCAGCGATCATGAGCGTCACGGCTGTTTTTTCGGGCTGCGGCGCCGGAACAAAGGACGCTCCCGCAGTGACCGCAGTGACCGGAGCCGCCGGGGAACGCACCGCAGGAGCAGAAGACATTGACAAGTCTGCATTAGCAGGCAATTATGACTGCGTGGGTGTTGTGGACAGCACCGACACTCCGTTGCTGAACGGCAGCGGCGAATATCTCCGCCTCAAAGAGGACGGCACAGGCACCATGTTCTTTGCTTTAGATGAGAACGATACGGAATTCCCCGTCACCTGGACCTATGAAAACGACAGGATCGTTGTCATCGACCCCGGGGATAATAACACGGAGGTCGCTGCAGGTACCTACATCAGCGGCATCATCATGCTGAAGGTGGACGAGTATATCATGGTGCTCGCAAGGGACACCACCGAGGAGTGGAAGCTCTGGGATCACGACAGGGAGCAGTTTGACAAGGACTTCCTGGATGGCAGATATTTCGTCACAAAGCCCGCTGCAGAAACCTCCGCCGACACACAGGCACAGACCGTTACGGAAACGGCCGCAAATGACGCGGGAAGCATCGACAAGGCACTTGTGGGAAGATATGACTGCGTGGGCGTTATCGATGATGGGGGCTATGCGCTGACCTACGGCGACGGTGAATATCTTATCCTCAAGGACGACGGCACAGGCATCATGTTCTTTGCACTGGGTGAGGATGATGATGAGATCCCCATCACATGGAGCTGCAAGGACGGCGACCTGCTCATAGAGTCCCCCACCGATGAGACCGATTCCATGGACGGCACATTTGAAAACGGCATCGTTAAATTCGTGACAGACGGCATGACTATGGTGCTGGCAGGTGACACCACAGCCGAATGGAAGGCATGGAACACCGACAAGGACAAGTTCGACTCGGACTTTATCGACGGCAAGTATTTCGGTGCCAAGAGCTATCTTGCCGGTGAAGAAGGTGCTTCATCCGCCTCCCCCGCTGATGTGAGGGCTGTGTACGATGATGTCCTCGTGGGTATCGCAAACGAGCTGCTCGATCCCGACAGCTCAGACAGCAACTGGGTATTCGAGGTGGTGACCTACAACCCACCCGCTGAAAATAATGTGGGCTATCTTTACAAGGATATCAACAAGGACGGCACAGAGGAGCTCATTATCTGCTCCGCTCCCGAGGAATATGAGAATGTATATGCCATCTACACCTGCAAGGACGGCAAGGCAGTACAGATACTCGACGGCTGGTCACGCAACACCTACGGCATAACCGAGGACGGTCACATAATCAACGTCGGTTCGAGCGGTGCAGCATATGCGATCTTCGGTGTGTTCCACATCAATGACAAGAATGATGATCTTGAATGTGACGATGTTTATTTCACCGAATATACCGATGAGGCAGAAACAAAGCTGGGCATCTATCACAATACCGAGGGTATCTGGGATGTGGCATCATCCGAGCTGCTGTATGACAATACCGACAAGTGGGCTGAGCTCACAGACGGCTACAAGACCATCCCCCTGCAGCCCACCTTGTTCACAAGCATCGTCAATGAGCAGAGAGCAAAGATCGCAGAGATATTCCTGAGCGGCAGTGAAGATATCGGCGAGCCCGAATATTTTACCGAATGGAACACAGGCATAACCGAAAACGGTGTCCGTGTCAGGATCGATTCAAATACCATCGCAGAAGTGGTACTTGTAGGCCTTGAACCCGCAGATGACTACGGATACTCATTCAATGCCTCAGAGCTGTTCGATGCACAGATATCTCCCGACAAGCCCGTTATCACAACTCTTGATTTCCCCGGCTCCGTGCCTCATTACGGCCTTGAAGTCACCGATGAGACCGGCACCCGTTTCTACTCCATAGATATGAGCGGCAAGGACGGTTCCCTTGAGCTGAACAAGATAACAGTCGATAACGTGGAACATGGAAGAGGCTGACCTCACTTAAACCCGGAAAGCAGCCCGAAAACACACCGCCCGCGGCATGATTTGTTTGCAAACGGCTCTCCGTTAAGGTGGTCAGTACCTTTCGGAGAGCTGTTTTCGGATATTACGGCTGACGCGCACAGACTTGAAAAGCATATCGGAAATAGCTGATGACTTCATGGTGCTGTCCTCTTTAGCGGCTTTCCCCTTGCTTTGACAGTTCAAAGCTTGCTTTTAACAAGCAAGTGTGAGCCGCAGGCTCATTTCCATTCAGTAGGAGATTGAACTCCTACTGAATGGAAATTTGGAACCCATGCCACTCAATGGCATGAACTGCCATTAGAGGCGGGGGACATAGCTTGCGGTTATACCACACCGACCTTTGCAGCTTATTTGCACTTTTACGTCATGATTTTTTGATAAAACGATCTTAAGACAAGGAGAGTGATGAAGATGAAAAGACATATCTCCGCCGTTGCCGCAGCTTCCCTGTGCCTGCTGTGCGCCTGCGGCTCCGATAATAACACACCGGCAAGTCCCTCCACTGCTGCCACAGAACAGGCTCAGACCACCTCCGCTCCCGTAACAACGGCTCAGAACAAGTCACAGACAGCGGCAGAAACTGCCGAAGAGACCGAGGGGATCCCTGCCGCCGTCAACGAAAAGATATCCTTCGCAGAAAGAGCGGTGGGAACATATTACTGCAATGTGAATTACGGCGCAGGTGAGGAGCGGCTGAAAATGGAGATAACCGATGTCAGCGGCAATCTCTACGCCATATGTTCCTTGGGCGGTGATACCGATATACCTCCCGCCGAGGAAGACTCCGCATATTCACTGTGGATGATGGAGATCATCCCCGAGGAGGCAGGGGCATTCCTCACATACACCGACAAGGTGGAGGCAGGAGTGCTCAAATACTCCAATATGTCCAACGCAGGCCGCTACTGGGGCGTACCCGACACGGGAACGCTGACCCTCACCGACAACGGCATCATATTTGAAAATATAGACCTTGCAGCCAATGCCCCCGATAAGGAGATAACGACCGAGCTTGAACGCTATGAGGGCAAGTCCGTCTTTGATATCGGGTACGAAGTCACCGAACAGGACCGTCCCGACGAGATATACGGTCTGTGGCGGTATACGGAGGATCTTGGGGACACAACCACAGATACCTTCGTGAAATTTGATAAGGGCGGTTCCGACTGCTATGAGTACATGACCATATACCGCAAGGAAACGGGCTGTGAAGCGATGCTGCAGAAGGGCGGCTTCTGCTTTGATGACTATGACGAGATAAATGCCCTGCTCTATCAGGTGGCAGCCGAACCCATCAAGATAGAGTGGAACGTCACCGTAAAGGACGGAAAGCTCACTGTCAGAGGCAGCGACATCGCCGCCGAAGAGGAGCTTGTATTTGAAAGGGTGCCCGACACCGCAGTCCCGCTGGTGATGCTTGCCGATGCCGATGAGATCAACAAGGTGTCAAACGGCATGGACTTTACCGATATCAGCGGCAGCAAGCGCACAGTCACTCTGCAGTTCAAGATGTGCGATGACATCGAGAACAACGGCGGCTATTTCGTAAGACTGGGCGACCTTATCTTCTACCGGGAGCTCGATGAAAGTACAAGGGGCATCAGGAGCATGTTCGGCGATTTCCTGTACACCTACCCCGAGGCAGAGAAGGGCTCACGCATCTGCTGGTATGACAGGCGAACGGGCGAAACAGGCCTTGCCTTTGAGGATGAAGGCTTTGGCCCCCTCTACTATATGAACGGTATGTTCTATACACAGTATACTCCCGATGAGAAGACCATCGCCGCCTATGCGGGATCGGGGGTGGAAATAGATGAGAACGCCCGCCATATCCGCGCCTATACCCCCGACGGAACATACTGCGATCTGAGTGCGGACATGGGCTCCTACTATGATTCCATCGGCCCGTCCTTCAATACGGAGACCTATATAAACGGCGTTGCCGACAACGGCAGATACCTGCTGCTAAACAGCTATCTGCCCAACAGTGAGCCCACCGATAACGGAAATTACTACAGCGCATACTGCCGCCTGTATGACGGCACTGCCTATGACCGCGAGATAAAGCTGTCGGAAAATGAGATGATGGAAGGCCACAGCTTTATAAATGACAGCTTCATATACGCAAAGTATGATTATGAAAGCAGTCAGTTCAGCTTTGTGCAGTACGACCCGGAGGATGACAAGGAGACCATACTCGGTACCGCGGGATACACAGGCGAGGCTGCGGAGTACGGAGTGTGCGTCTGCGAACAGATAATAGCCGACGGCGATGATATATACTTCGCTGTGGCGGGATATATAGGCGATTCCCTCTCCCCCGACGGGTTTGCAGTGTATAAAGCAGCCTACGGAAAAGAGAACAGCCTTGAAACAGTACAAAACGGTCTGCCCGACGGCTTTGAGGAGATCACTCCCGTTGTAAGTGCTGAAAACGGCGAGCTCACCTTCTCCGAATTCGCCAGAGGCAAGACAGCCCTTTCCGAGCGCACCAAGGGCGACCTTGTTTACTATGACACACCCGACAGCAAAACTGTTCTTATAGAAAACTACATCACAAAGGATATCTATAAGAACTACGGCAGCGAAGTGGAAAAGGGCGAGACCCTGACCATACTCCAGGCAGCACCTTTCATAGACGGCGCAGTATATGTCATCGAGGCGGACAGCACCTTCGATCCGGACTACGAAAACGGCATCCTTTCCGAATACTATATGAAGAACATGAGATGGCTGAGGATAGTCCCCGGTGAAGAACCCGTGGTACTCTATGAGTTCCCGCCTGTTCCGTGACCGTAAATATGAAAAAGCGCACTGCAATACGCAGTGCGCTTTAAGTTTTGACTATGATAGATCCCCGAACGTATCCCTGTTGTGTCTGTCATTCGTCAACGAGAAAAAGTGCTGCCGATCCCGGCAATATCATCCGTCCCGGTGCTCTCATCATCGGGCTTGGGCTTTCTCAGAAGTATAAATGCCATCACGAGCACTATAGCAATAAGAGCGATCGTCAGAACAATACCGACCGTGAAGCTGTTGGCGGCATCCGCGCGAGCCTTGCGCATTTCACGGGTCGCCACCACTCTGTCGGTGTCATCGGGCCATATAGCCAGATCAAGTTTATCCCCTACCTTGAGATCATCGGGGAGATCCATCGTTCTCAGGTATATTTTGGCATTATATTCCTTGCCGTCAAGTTCATATTTCACATAAGCCGTCGGTATATCGTATTTACGCAGCCTTTCGGAACGCGACGGCTGGCTGAAACCCGTTATCTCCACGGTAACGGGGATAAGCTCTGCAGGGTCCCTGTTCTTATCCGACGGTAAGGGGTTGAACATGTTTACGATGTAGCCCATGACCGAAAAGCAGGCTATCAGCGTAATAACGATCAACACATGATCCAGCGGAGTGCTTTTTCTTCTTCCAAACATAATATCACGACCTGTAAAATGCGGATTATGAAACTGTATCAAGTATAGACCAAATACGGCATTTTGTCAATATCCTGCGGGAAAATATAATCGATCTAATGTATTTTTAAGGAATCGCGGTATCTGTGCTGTAAGTAAAAAAGCCACAGTACTTCTGATCCTTCATCAGAAATACTATGGCTTGAAACTTATGTATCAGCGCTGCCTTTTAAGGCGGGGGACATAGCCCCCTCTGGTGCCACTACGAAATTGCAACGTTTAAGTCCTCAGCTTGCCTGTGTCCTCCTTTTGACATGCTTAGGTGAGCTTGCTCCGGAACATTTCCCATTTTATTACCTTGTTCAGCTGCTCTAACGGATCTCCTAATGCTGTTAGTTTTTCATACCGTTTTTCTATCTCATTATTCTGTAAGGCAGACGATACCAAAACCAATGCCGTTGCCTACCACGGTAGTTATGATCAATGTTATAACAAGTGCATCAAAACCGAACATAATCAATTCTCCTTTCGATAACTAAACTTTTTTATGATGCTCATATACTGTTATCCTCAGATA
>JAFPYQ010000196.1 GCA_017394475.1 Oscillospiraceae bacterium
AGAGGATGCTGGCGATGTCCATCGTATGGGCGATACCCTGTGCATCTATATGGTCTATCATCCCCGTTATCTCGGGAATGTTCTTCACATGGTGGCAGACTATGCTCGTGTGTGTTGGGATACTCCTGTATGTTGTGGTCACGATGGTGATAGTTTCTAAGGTGTTCAGCAGGAAGCTGGCACCCAAGGAGACAAGGAGCGGCATGATAATGGAACTGCCGCCCTATCATAAGGCTCACTGGAAGCATATAATCAAGGAAGCGTTCTTCAAGGCGTGGGATATTTTCAGGAGAGCACTTGGAACGGTAACTGTCGTGTCGGTACTTTTCTATGTGCTGTCATTCAGCAAGGACGGCAATGTGAATAACAGCCTGCTATACCGTGTGGGTACATTCATCGAGCCTGTTACACGCTTCTTCGGTATGGGCTGGCAGACCTTCATGGCATTCGTCAGCGGCGCATTCGCCAAGGAAGCAGTTCTCGGCACGCTCAACGCCGTATTTATGGGCAATAATACGCTTATGGAGGCAACATTCTTCGCAAAGACCGCTCCTACCGATACTGCACTTCTCGGCGGAGTGATGACGCAGGCTATCTCTCCTGCAGAGGCACTGGCCTTCATGTTTGCCACTACATTCAACATTCCCTGTCTTATGGCACTTTCCACCACCTACAAGGAATCCCATTCCCTCAAATGGACAGTCAAGGTAGCACTGTTCTACATCTGCAATGCACTTGTGCTGTCCTGCATCGTATATCATATCGCAAGTCTGTTTATGTAACAGCGATGGAATCGTATGAAAAGCTACCTGCAATGTCATGTGCAGGGAGCTTTTTCATACAGACAGAAGTATTATATAATATTCGGCTCAGCTATTGTATTTATCAGTATTATATGATAAAGCAGGCTGAGCCTGCACTCACCTTTGAGACTGTTCGATCGCAACAGTCATAGAAATTGTTCTTACTACTTGTATTTATCCGTATTATATGATAGAATGGATAAGATAAAGTCCGTCAGCAAGGCGGGTCGTGAGGTGGATGATGAGGTATACTATCAGGACTGCTGTGAAGGCAGATGAATATATAATAAGGAAACTGTTTCAGGAAATGCTCAGGACGATATATGATACAGAAGATGTAAAAGGCTATGAAGACGGTGACCTTGACCGGTTCTTTGCAGGGAAAGAGGATCGTATCTATGTAGCAGAAGACGGCAAGGTAACTGCATTTTTGTCTGTGGAAGTACATCATGAAGAGCACGACTATATATATCTCGATGATTTTTGCGTTACAAAAGCCTGTCGGAACAAGGGTATCGGTACAATGCTGGTGAATACTGCAGTGTCATACACGAAAGAAAAGAAGCTGTCTGCCGTATTGCTCCACGTTGAAAAGACCAATAACGGCGCTTTGCGCTTATACAAACAAATGGGCTTTGCTGTATTCAGGGATGACGGACACAGATATCTGATGAAAAAGGATATAGGATAAAGCGACATCAAAGATATGCTCATTGCGATATATCTTATAAACACAGCGGATATCAGGCGTATCTGCCACTTTTCCGCAAGGCAGGAAATGTACTGGTCTCGCTTTTACGGTATAATAATCATACAGGAGGGAACAGTATGGACTGGATTGCTGATCTGCAAAAGGCGATAAACTATATGGAGGAGCATCTGCTGGAGGATATCAATTATGAGGATGTCGCAGCACAGGTGTATATCTCAAGCTATGAATTCCACCGCGCCTTCAGTTTTCTTACGGGTATGACCGCAAATGCCTATATCCGATAACGGATACAAAAGGGATACAGAGGATAGGATGGATATGATGCTTCTTTTGTGATATACTGATCTATGAACCATTATCACACAGAAAGGATGATATTATGAGTAAAAGCAGATCAAGGCTTGCCGCAGCATTATGTGCAGGCGCTGTTCATCGGAGAGATGACAGAGATGGCGCATTCCCTTGGAAAGCCT
>JAFPYQ010000197.1 GCA_017394475.1 Oscillospiraceae bacterium
ATAGTTTATATTTGAATAGCCCACTGCCTCTGCCACTTCATATACCTTCATGTCGGACTCCTCAAGGAGGCGCTTTGCCTCTGTTATCCTTATGTTATCAAGGTAGTTGTTGAAGTTGTCGCCTGTATACTGGTGGAACACCTTTCCCAGATATGCGCTGTTGTAATCGAATATGCCCGCAAGCATCTCCAGGCGCAGTTCCTTGTTGTAGTTCTGCTTGATATACTGAACGACCCTTTCCATATTGCTCTTGGTGGATCTGGCAAAATTGGCGTTGGATACGTTTATCAGTTCATCCGTTATGCGGCCTGTCATCTCAGCAAGGGTGTCGGAATCCTCAAGACCGGAGATAAATTCATCGGTGATGAGGTTCTCGGGCTTTTTGTCAGCGATCTGACGGATAAGCCCTGCACGGACATCGAGCATAAGGGTTATGCAGGCCACTCTCGCCTTTTCCGCGGTCATGCCTACTACGCGCTGTGACTGTGTGAATTTGTCCACGGACAGTCTGAGCTTTTCCACGTCGTTTATCTGCATATATGCCACGATCCGTGAAGCATATTCCGCATCGGGGGCGGGCTCCCTGTTTATGCAGGAGGGCATTGCCACCTTTCCTTCATCGTATACGAAGCGGTTCTTGTACAGATATTCCGCTGTCGCAAAGGACTGCTTTATCTGAGCCGCATCTATGACATATTCACCCACGGAGATGAATGCCTTCTGACCGAACTTTTCCTTCACCTCATTGAGTATGGCATAGACATCGTTTTTAGGCATGGTGCGGAACAGCACCCCCAGCACGCCGCTTATATCCACAGGGATGATATGCACACGTTCCTCATTTGCAAAGTATTCCCGCACCTGAGAGTAAGCTGCAGCCTTCTCATCACCGTCCACCTGTGCGAATATGGCAACGATGAACCCCGAATGGCCGTATCTTTCCTCAAACATGGATATGGAGTTTTCACTGCCGAAGAATACGCCCCTGAGCATCTGCTCGCTCTGGTATTCCTTGCCGATATCCTGTCTTATCTTGCGCTCCCTGTCGTGGCGTATCTTGTCCCCTGCGGCCTTTATGGCATCGGTGAGTTCATCCTCATCAACGGGCTTTAATATGAAATTCTCCACCCCCAGGGCTATGGCCTCTTTGGCATAGGAAAAATCGGAATAGCCCGAAAGGATGATGACCTTGCCCTTGAAGCCCAGGGCTTTGGCAGCCTGTGTCATCTCGATACCCGTCTTGCCGGGCATCTTGATATCCGCTACGACGATATCCGGGTCCAGGGACATTATCTTATTGAGGCCGTCGTCGCCGTCCTCTGCCTCACCTATGACCTCACAGTCTATCTCCGTCCACGGTATCATCATCTTGACGCCCTGACGGACATTGGGCTCATCATCTACAAGAAGTACCTTAAACAATTTTCAATCAACCTCCTGCAATGTTGTTATTCATCCATTGTCAGCTTATCATGTTTCGGTTCTCTGGGGAGGACAAGGCGTATGGTGGTGCCCTGACCCTCTTTGCTCTGGACTCTCATGCCGTACCGTTTTCCGTGATACATCTGTATCCTCTTGTGAACGTTGGTAAGTCCTATGGATTTACCCGATGATGTATCGGATACCTCCAGCTTGTATTCGAGCTCCCTGAGCTTTTCGGCATTCATGCCCTGACCGTTGTCTGCAACATCTACATACACGCAGTCATTATGGTAATAGACCTTTATATCTATGCGTCCTCCGCCCTTGCTGGCCTCGACGCCGTGGACGAAGGCATTCTCCACCAGAGGCTGTATCAGCAGAGGAAGGATCATGTATTCACCTGTTACCTCGGAATATATATGATAGGTTATCCTGTCGCCGAAACGCGCACCCTGCAGCTCCAGATAGGCCTTTGTGAATTCCAGCTCCGACTCCAGGGTCACCTCGGAATCCTTGAATTCAAGGCATCGTCTCATGAACTTGCCCAGTTTCTTGACCAGCTGGGCAGTCTCCTTGTCATTGTTCACATACGCCTTCATTCGTATGGTCTCAAGGGTATTGTAGAGGAAGTGAGGGTTTATCTGGCTGGAGAGCGCCTTGAATTCCGCCTGCACCTGATTGAGCTTGAACTGCTCCGACTGGAGCTTTGTCTCATAGTTGTCGGTGATGAGGCTCTGCATGGAATGCACCATCTGCTGGATATCGGTATATATGAGGGATATCTCGTCGGAGCAGCTGTCCTCGAACTGCACATCGAAATTACCGCCTGTTACCTCGTGTATCTTTGCACTGAGCACCTTTATCCTGGTGGAGAAGGTATTGGTGAACAGCAGTATGATGAGCAGCGACATAACTATCATCAGGGCACAGTATCCGCCGTAGATGAAGGATGTCCTGTCGGTCTCCTCATTTATGAAATTGCCCGAGAGGAACAGCCCTATCTGGAAGCTGTCACTGCTGAGGTGCATATTTTTTACCACCGCATAGCCCTTATAGCCGTATATGCCATCGGGATAGGTCTCGGTGCCAAGGGTGGTCTTGTATTCGGGGAAAGTCCTCAGATCCACGCCTGTGGGCACAACGGGGAAATTCGAGGAATACACTATGCCGTCCATTGAGAGCACAACGTACAGCATATCATCTATGGCAAGCGTGGATACCCAGTCATTGCTCATATTGATGACTGCTATCCCCACGATCTCATCATTCTTTTTTATGGGATTGACACAGGAGAGCACCACCTTGTCCGACTCGTTCTTGATGACGAA
>JAFPYQ010000198.1 GCA_017394475.1 Oscillospiraceae bacterium
CCGCAACACCGGTAAGGATGCGGACTGGGGCAATTCCAAGGACAGCATCGAAAGGAGCATAAAGTTCCTTACATCAAGGGAAGTGCAGAATAGCTCATAACAGTACATTTTAATATGTTTTGTTCCGTTTTAGTGTATATCAACATAAAAAGGCTCTGCCGTTTTGTTGCGGCAGAGTCTTTTTGATCATTACAGGATCACTGTACATTCCTTTGTGTCATCGCTGTTCTTTACGGAGTAAGTGCTGCCGTTTACAATAAGGTCATAATCGCCCTTGAAGCCATCCAGTACAAAGCATCCGTTTTCATCGGTCACTGTGGAAACATCCGTAGACCATTCGCCCTTTATGAGCTCTGTGAGCCTGTTGTATGCGGGCTTGGGAGAGCCATCCTTGCGGATAAGTCCGCTGGGAGCATTGAGCCACATGCCGTCGGCAAGATCCCATGCGGTAATAGCCTTTACAAGGGGATGTGCAAAGAGTATGCTGTACATCTCCTCCACCTCGCGTTTCTGCCTTTCCTCATATTCGGGGAGGGACTGCCAGTTGTCGTTGTGGTAGTCGTTGAGATCCTCTATCTCGGGGGGCATGAGCTCGCCTGAAATAAGAGTATTCTCGGTGAAGTGGATAGGCAGTCCGAAACGTGAGAAACGTTCGAGCACGGTGTTCAGCTTCTCTGCGCCCCAATAGCCCTGGTGCTGGTGGGACTGGATACCGATCACATCTATGGGAACGCCTGCATCAAGCGCTTCCTCGATTATCTGTGCATAATCCTCGGAGGTGTTGAAGTCGTTTATCAGCAGCACTGCATCGGGATCAGCCTGTCTTGCGGCATCAAATACAGCCTTGATGAGGGGGATCCTTCCGTAATGATTGCAAAGCCTTGTCACTGCGTTGTCATACTTATCGAATATGGGCATGATAGCTGTCTCGTTTATGACATCCCACAAGCCTATTTTACCCTTGAAATCGCCCACATCACGGGTGATGCGGTCAAGCTGGCGCTTCATTATCTCCTCGATGGGGTATTTGAGCAGCCAGTCGGCACATACTGTATGCCAGCAGAGGGGATGTCCCTTCACGGATGCTCCAAGGCCTCTCAGGTGCTCCACAGCCTTTATCATCCCGTCCTTGCCGGTCTTGCCTTCCTCGGGCTCATATCTGCCCCAGTAAAAAGGCAGCGTACCGTAGTTGAAAAGGTCTTCCCAGCGCTCAACACGGGGGATCAGCTTTTCCTTGAAGCTCTCATCCTCCACATTGAGATATGCCAGTATATCGAAGGCTCCTGCGCCGAAAAGGAATTCATGATTTATGAGCTTTGCTCTGACAGAGGCCTTTGAGGCAGGGGAACCGTCCTTGTTCTTTAAGGATATGATGGTTTTTGACTTGCGGTGTTCGTAATTGTTCATAATATACATCGATGTTTGAATGTGAATAGTCTGATATACCCTGCAGGTACAAAAATGATATGTATATTATCTCATCAAAATATGCTGTAAGTCAAGTCGTTATTTGTCGTATTCGGATGAGATACATCAATTTGCGTCTTATTACTGCAGGGTAGGATGTATGAAACCTATAATTTTTGCACTTTAATATCACAGGAATGCTCATTTTTTTGTCCACTACGCAAAGTAGACATTCTATTTATTCAGCAAAATAAACAACTTTACATTACAATTAATATATAGTTCACAAATAATCGGGGGGGGCGGAAGACACTCTCAAAATTGCTTATATCTGCCATTTTGGCTCGAATACTCATTATGATTTGTTTTCTGCACTTTTGCAATTGATACTTGCATTTTCTATTATTTGTTCATATTTAACAAAAATCGCCAATACAAACAAAATTAACAATTTCTATATTTATTTCAGGATAAGAAAGTAGTATAATTAAAGTCGGATAATTGTAAGCAATTGTTAGCAAGTGCTTATTACATAGTACAGCACTTTGAATTGCTCAACTAAAAACATAAACGGGTGGTGCATTTATTGGAAAATAATACGGCGCAGGAAGCCGTATCTTCCTCCCCCGGAGATGCTCCTGCGGAAGCAGCTGCAGAAACTGATGCAGCCAAGAACTCGAAGAGCAAGAAAAAGAAGAAGAAGCGTTCTGCTGCCTACTATGCGGTGACCTTCTTCATCAAAATCGGCCTTACAGTGCTGGCGGTATGGGTGCTCCTCACCTATGTGGGCGGTATCAGTATGTGCCACGACAACAGCGCCTATCCCATGATCAAGGACGGAGACCTTATCCTCACCTATCGGCTCGACGATTACAGGCAGGGGGATGTGGCGGTCTACAAAAGGGATGATACAGTGCATTTCGGCCGCGTGATAGCTTGTTCGGGCGATACTGTGGATATTAACGGAGATTATGTTACCGTCAACGGCTACGGCCTGTATGAGGACACGGTCTATCCCACCTCTGCGGAGGGTGCGGCTGTGAGCTTTCCCTACACCGTCCCCGAAAACAGCATATTCGTTCTCAACGATTACCGCAGCAACATAAATGACAGCCGCACCTATGGCGCCATCCCCGCTGATGAGACCGAGGGAAAGGCGGTCTTTGTAATGAGGCGCAGGGGGATCTGAATAAGTATGTCAAGCCCGTTTCGGGCTGTATAAAACAAACTACCGATAAGGGAGTTATCCGGTCATCGTATTTCTATAAGAAGGTGGATATATGAATAAAAGAAAAATCGCAGCAGCAGCTGCATCTGTTTTAGCGTTGTCTGTTATATCAATGAGCACGCTGCCTGTTATGGCAGGGGGTGATCCTACTCCTGCTTCTACCGGTACCAATTATCAGACGAATCCCATGATCGTCAGCAATAGCTATAATGATAATTTCCATACGGCAACAGCTACGGGTACAGATTCTGAAGGAACTGCCGTGACACATACATCCTATAATGCCATGACCATCAGAAAGGTACTGGATATCGGGGATGACTCAAACGTTCCTGCTGCTTCCTTTATGTATACCCCGACTGTCCCTGAAGAAACTGAGGCTAATGGTATATATATCCCCGCAACAGATACAACTCTTGCAGTTCTGTGCGGTGTTGGCGCAGATCAGATCAATTGGC
>JAFPYQ010000199.1 GCA_017394475.1 Oscillospiraceae bacterium
AAGTTCAAGAAGAATACAGGCTTTTCACCCATGGCTTACAAGAAACAGTTCGGACATGGCGAATAAATAAAAGAAAGTGGAAACTACGATCCTGCTGCGTTCCCGCGATTGGGCGGGGAGTGCCGCAGAAGCTAAAGGTTGTCGGAAACGGCAGGAAAGAGAGGAAAATATGTACAAGATCACACGGAAAAAGGTCCTCAATCCCACAGTCATACTGATGGATATTGAGGCACCGAGAGTGGCGAAAAAGGCACAGCCGGGGCAGTTCATCATCCTTCGCACCGACGAGGAGGGCGAAAGGATACCCCTTACCGTTGCGGATTTTGACAGGGAAAAGGGAACAGTTACCATAATATTCCAGGTGGCAGGCGGCACTACTGAAAAGCTTTCCCACATGAATGAGGGGGACAGCCTGCAGGATTTCGCGGGACCTCTGGGCAATCCCACCGAAACAGAGGGGCTCAGAAAGGTGGCAGTCGTAGGCGGCGGTGTCGGCTGCGCTATCGCATACCCCATTGCAAAGAAGCTGCATGAGCAGGGCTGCGAGGTACATTCCGTGGTAGGCTTCCGTACAAAGGATCTGCTGATACTTGAGGATGAGTTCAAGGCAGTTTCCGACAAGTATGTCTGTATGACAGACGATGGTTCCTACGGCACCAAGGGACTTGTGACCAACGCGCTGCAGGAGCTCATCGAGAGCGGTGAGAAATACGACGAGGTCATCACCATAGGCCCTGTTATCATGATGAAGTTCGTATGTGCAGTGACCGGGAAGTACAACATAAAGACCATAGTTTCCATGAACCCCATCATGATAGATGGTACGGGAATGTGCGGCGGCTGCCGCCTTACAGTGGACGGAAAGACCAAGTTTGCCTGTGTTGACGGCCCTGATTTTGACGGACACAAGGTGGATTTTGATGAGGCTATGAAGAGATCTGTAATGTACAAGCCCTTTGAGCGTTCAAAGCATGAAGAGGCATGCAGGCTCTTTGCACAGCTCGGAACAGTATGATCTGAACATTCTTTCATCGTAAAAATGAAAAATGGGCGCTTGACAAAGCGCGCCTGTGGGAGTTTATAGTATGAAACCAAATATGTCACAAACCAAGAATCCGATGCCCTCACAGGATCCGAAAGTCAGGGCACACAATTTTGACGAGGTAGCTCTGGGATATACCGCCGAGATAGCACAGGATGAGGCATCACGCTGCCTGGGCTGCAAGGCTATGCCCTGTGTGAAGGGATGTCCCGTAAATATACAGATACCCGAATTCATAAAGAAGGTAGCAGAAGGGGAGTTTGAGGAGGCATATAAGATAATCTCGAGATCCTCCGCCCTTCCCGCTATCTGCGGAAGAGTTTGTCCCCAGGAGACACAGTGCGAAGGCCTTTGCGTAAGGGGCAAGAAGGGCGATCCTGTGGGTATCGGCAGACTTGAACGCTTCGTTGCCGACTACCACATGCAGAACAGCACCGAAAAGCCCGAAAGACCTGCTCCAAACGGCATCAAGGTGGCTGTCGTGGGGGCAGGGCCTGCAGGCCTTACCTGTGCAGGTGACCTTGCAAAGATGGGCTATGAGGTCAGCATCTTTGAGGCACTCCATGTTGCAGGCGGTGTTCTCGTATACGGTATACCCGAATTCAGACTGCCCAAGGCGATAGTTGCAAAGGAGATCGAAGGGCTGAAGGCTCTCGGTGTTACTATCGAGACCAACACCATCGTGGGCAGGACCCTCACCGTAGATGAGCTTTTCGATGAAGGCTTCAAGGCTGTGTTCATAGGCAGCGGCGCAGGTCTTCCCAACTTCATGAACATCCCCGGCGAGAACTACAAGGGCGTATATTCCGCAAATGAGTTCCTCACCCGTGTGAACCTGATGAAGGCATACCGCCCCGGTTCCGATACACCTATCAAGGACAGCAGGAAGGTGGCTGTTGTGGGCGGCGGCAATGTGGCTATGGATGCCGCAAGAAGTGCCCTGAGACTTGGTGCGGATGAGGTATATATAGTATACAGAAGAAGTGAGAATGAGCTCCCCGCCCGTGCAGAGGAGATCGAGCACGCCAAGGAGGAGGGCATCATCTTCAGGACCCTTACCAATCCCACCGAGATACTAGGCGATGAGAACGGCTTTGTAAGCGGTATGAAGTGCATTTCCATGGAGCTGGGCGAGCCTGATGCCTCCGGCAGGCGCAGACCCGTCCCCGTTCCCGATTCAGAACATACTCTCGATGTGGACTGTGTTGTAATGGCCATAGGCACATCTCCCAATCCTCTCATCAAGAATACTACCGAGGGACTTGAAACAAACAAGTGGGGCTGTATCGTTGCCAACGAGGACGGACTTACATCCCGTCAGGGCGTTTACGCAGGCGGTGATGCAGTAACAGGTGCGGCTACCGTTATCCTTGCTATGGGTGCGGGCAAAACTGCTGCGGCTGCCATCGACAAGTCCATCAGGGGCGAGTGAGCCCGATAAAAAGCGCTGCCTCGTAAGACAAGGTACAATTGTTCAAAGCTTGCTTTTAACAAGCAAGTGTGAGCCGCAGGCTCATTTCCATTCAGTAGGAGATTGAACTCCTACTGAATGGAAATATGGAACCCGCCGCCTTAGAGGCGGGGGACATAGCTTGCGGTTATTAAC
>JAFPYQ010000200.1 GCA_017394475.1 Oscillospiraceae bacterium
GAGTTCAACTACATGATAATGCAGTCCTACGACTTCTATATGCTGTTCCAGAAATACGGCTGCAATATGCAGTTCGGCGGCGATGACCAGTGGGCAAATATGCTCAGCGGTACAGAGCTCATCAGAAGAAAGCTGGGCAAGGATGCACACGCTATGACCATAACACTGCTCACCAATTCCGAAGGCAAGAAGATGGGCAAGACCGAAAAGGGCGCAGTATGGCTCGATTCCGAGAAGACCTCTCCCTATGATTTCTTCCAGTACTGGAGAAATGTGGGCGATTCCGATGTTATCAAGTGCCTCAAGCTCCTCACCTTCATCCCCATCGAGGAGATAGAGGAGATGGAGAGAACTCTCACAGGCGCAGAGCTCAATACCGCAAAGGAGCGCCTTGCATTTGAGCTCACCAAGCTTGTCCACGGCGAAGAGGAGGCCAAGAAGTGCCTCGATGCCGCAAAGAGCCTCTTCGGCGGTGCAGGAAATACAGCAGATATGCCCACTACCGAGATACCCGCAGCAGAGATAGGCGAGGGACTGGGTATCCTCGATCTCCTGGTACGCACAGGCCTTGCACCTTCCAAGAGCGAAGCCCGCAGACTTGTTACCCAGGGCGGTATAGCAGTGGATGACAATAAGGTGATAAATCCTTCCGCAGTGATAACTCTTGACAAGGAGATCATAATCAAGAAGGGCAAGAAGGTTTACCATAAGGTCAAGGCTGTGTGATGCAGATAGACTATGTACACGAGCCCACCGATCTCCAGTGCGGGCAGGCAGTGCTTGCAATGCTGACAGGCATACCCGCCGCGGAGATATGCAGAGAGCTTGATAATGACAGGGAGACGGACCTTAAAGAGATGAAGACCTTTTTAAGGGGACACGGATATAAGATAAGCGATGAACGGGTACAGGTGAGCTCAAAGGATGAGCTGCCGCCCATAGCACTGTTGTCACTGGAAACTCCCAGATGCTGGCATTGGTCATTGTATGCCCAAGGCGTTTTCTATGACCCGGAGCACGGTGTGATGGACGATTTCCCCAAATCCGCAAGAAAGTATTACTGGAAAGTGACCCCGTCAAAATGACCGTACTCTGTCAATACCCGGGTTTCCAAAGGGGTGAGCCCCTTTGGTGGGGCGCACTCCCCCGAAGGGGGAGCCGAAAACTCTACCGTATATATTAAAAAACAGTAAGCGAAAAAAATCAAAAGGAAAAAAGATCTCTAATAGAAGGCTGATCAGACATGATGAATATGGACTTTGTGAGAAAGCTCCCCGTCCCCAAGGATATAAAGGAGCAGTACCCCATCTCCGATGAGATGAAGGCAGTAAAGGCAGAAAAGGATAAGGCCATCGCCGATGTATTCACAGGCAAGTCGGGAAAATTCATACTGGTGATAGGTCCCTGCTCGGCAGACCGCGAGGATGCTGTCATGGACTATATCCACAGGCTTGCAAAGGTGCAGGAACAGGTAAAGGACAAGCTGATACTTATCCCCCGTATCTATACCAACAAGCCCCGTACCACAGGGCAGGGCTATAAGGGCATGGTGCATCAGCCCGATCCCAATAAGAAAGAGGATATGCTCGAGGGCATCATCGCCATCAGAAGACTGCACACAAGGGCTCTCGCCGAAACAGGCCTGGTTTGCGCCGATGAGATGCTCTATCCCGAGAACCACAGATACCTTTCCGACCTGCTCTCCTATGTTGCCATAGGTGCGCGTTCGGTGGAGGATCAGCAGCACAGGCTCACAGCCAGCGGACTTATGATACCCGTGGGCATGAAGAACCCCACAGGCGGCGATTACTCCGTTATGATCAATTCGATAATCGCGGCTCAGTCTGCACATACCTTCCTTTACAGGGGCTGGGAGGTTCACAGCAAGGGCAATCCCCTTACCCATGCCATCCTCAGGGGTTATGTGGATAAGCACGGCCGCTCTCATCCGAACTATCATTATGAGGATCTTGTAACTCTGTATGATATGTATTCACAGAAGGGCCTTGAAAATGTATCTGTCATCGTGGATTCCAACCACTGCAATTCAGGTAAGCAGTATATAGAGCAGATACGCATCTGCAACGAGGTGCTCCACTCCATGCGTCACAATGATGATATTAAGAGATTTGTCAAGGGCTTCATGATAGAAAGCTATATCGAGGACGGTGCTCAGAAGGTGACAGACGGCGTTTACGGCAAGTCTATCACAGATCCCTGCCTGGGCTGGGAAAAATCCGAGCAGCTCATCCTTCGGATAGCAGATCAGGTGTGATCATGGAAGAAAAAAAGCAGGAAAGAAATTCATTTACAAATTCACTGGGATTCGTACTCGCAGCGGCGGGCAGCGCAGTTGGCCTCGGCAATATATGGCGTTTTCCCTACCTTGCCGCAAAGGACGGCGGCGGCCTGTTCCTTGTGGTCTATCTGATACTTGCGGTCACCTTCGGCTTCACTATGATGGTGACGGAGATATCTATCGGAAGAAAGACGAAGCAGAGCGCGCTCACAGCCTATAAAAACATAGACAAGCGCTTTTCGTGGATAGGTGTCATGGCAAGCGCCGTTCCGTTTATGATATTGCCCTATTACTGCATAATAGGCGGCTGGGTAATGAAATACATGGTGGCATTCCTCACAGGTCAGGGCGCTGCAGCTGCGGAGGATGGCTATTTTACGGGATTTATCACTGCCCCCGTGGAGCCGATAGTCTTCGGCATCATTTTCCTCGGCATTACCGCATTTGTCATTTACCGCGGCATCAACAAGGGCATTGAAAGTCTGTCAAGAGTGCTCATGCCCATACTTCTTGTCATGGTAGTGGTGATAGCGATATTTTCCATCACCATCAAGGGAGAGGAACGCTCAGGCCTCGACGGGCTCAAGATATATTTTATCCCGGATCTCAGCGGGAAAAGCTTTAAGGATATACTCACAGTCGTCTTTGATGCAGTGGGTCAGCTGTTTTTCAGTATAAGCGTTGCCATGGGCATACTTGTTACCTATGGCTCATATCTCAAGGATGACAGCGATCTTGTGAA
>JAFPYQ010000201.1 GCA_017394475.1 Oscillospiraceae bacterium
CAGCGTTGCCCTATCCTCCTGTATGAGAAAAGTACTTATATTATATCACACTTTTATTAATTTTTGAAAGGAGCGTATGATTAAATCTCGTACTCGCTGGGGTTGATTTAATTATACCAGGAATTACTATGCTTTTGACAAATGATAAGATACAGCAGATATATTTCGGCGCATACAGCTTTACGGAGGAAGATGGCTATCTCAGGGCGTATCAGTATACACAGGCGCAGATGGATTATTTCAAAGCCGCATCCGATGATTTCTGGTACCCCAGGACTATGGCTTCAAACTCAAAGACTCTTGAATTCAACACTGCTGCCACTAAGGTCTCCTTTGACTATAAAATAGTATGGGTGGGCTCTCAGGATTCTTTTGAGCTGATGATAGACGGCGTCATATCCAGAATAGTGTATGTCAAGGACATTGAAGAAGAGGGCACGCTTTCCTTTGACCTGCCCGCAGGTGAAAAATCGGTGGTGATATACCTTCCCGCAGATGCAGCAGTGCTCATCAGGAATGTGGATATAAACGACAGCTACACCGTTCCCGTCAAGAAGGAAAAGGTGCTGTGGCTGGGGGATTCCATCACACAGGGCTATGGCCCTCTTCGCTCCGCACAGACCTATGTAAGCGTTGCAAACAGGCTTCTTGGCTATGATATACTCAATCTCGGCATAGGCGGATATGTCTATGATAAAAACTCCATCGTTCCCATGGAAGGATATGAGCCGGATAAGATAATAGTTGCACTGGGCACCAATCAGTACGGCGACAAGACCATGGATGCAGTGGAGGATTATTATAAGGCGCTTACCGGGATATACGGCGATACTCCCATACTCTGCATAACTCCGCTGTGGAGGGGAGATAATCCCGAAGGCGTGCCCACCCTCACAAAATACTGTGAGAATATCAGAAAAGTGGCAGAGAAATACAAGAATGTGAAGATAGTTGACGGCTTTAAGCTGGTGCCCCATCTTCCCGAATACTTCCTCGACCTGCTGCACCCAAACTGCCTGGGATGTGAGGTATACGGCAGGAACCTGGTGGAGGAGATAAGAAGGCTGGGCTTCTGAGAAAAGTCGGATATATGGAAAAGAGAAGGATCAAGTGAAAAAATATACAGCTCTTGCACTCTGCATCATTATGGCATCCTGCGCCGCAGTACCCGAGAATACACAAGTCCCGGAAACTGCTGTGACAAAGGAGACCACTGTAAATAGTTCCGTTTCCGAAGAAGATACATCCATTACATCTGCCATGACCACATTGACCGGGATATCGGAAACAACAGCAGAAAAAATCACATCCGAGACCGATGTCCTGACAACATCTGCTCCAGAGATCGAAGCTATCACGGCAGAAAATGTTCCCGAAAAGGAATTTGACTATACGATATGCTTTACCGGTGATATAAGTGCAGCAGACGGCGCCCGCACCACCGATCGCTGGATATCCCACGGGAGGGATACATCATCCTGCTTTGATGAGGTCCTCATATCACACATGAATGCTGCGGATATCTGCTTTGCAAACAACGAATTTCCCTATTCCACACGGGGCAGCGCTATCCCCAACAAGGACTATACATACCGCGCCGATCCTGCGAATGTGCAGCTCATGCTCGATCTGGGAGTGGATATAGTTTCTCTTGCAAACAATCATATGTATGATTACGGCCCGGATGCCCTGCTTGATACCCTTACTACCCTTGATGATGCCGGTATCCTCCACATAGGTGCGGGAAAGGATATAGAGGAGGCATCACGCACGGAGTTCATTGAGCTGGATGGCCTTACTGTGGCTTTCATAAACGGCAGCCGTGTGGAGTGGGCAGAGCTCACGAAGGGAGCAACGGAGGATTCGGCGGGAGTGTTCCGCACCGTGGATCCCGCACTGCTCTATCAGCGCACCGAGGAGGCACAGAGCCTTGCAGATGTGGTGATAGTATATATGCACTGGGGCATAGAGGGCGTAGATTATCTGGAGGATTATCAGACAGAGGTGGGAAAAGGCCTGATAGACCGCG
This sequence comes from Oscillospiraceae bacterium, assembly GCA_017394475.1. Taxonomy (GTDB): domain Bacteria; phylum Bacillota; class Clostridia; order Oscillospirales; family Ruminococcaceae; genus Huintestinicola. Next base: position 2,030 of record JAFPYQ010000201.1, read on the forward strand.
GCGCGGATGCGGTCATAGGAGATCACACCCACTGCCTGCAGGGGATAGAGTTTTACAAGGGCGCTCCGATAATATACTCTCTCGGCAATTTCTGGTTCAACGGGAAGACACAGCGGACAGCATTGGCAGAGCTGCGCATCAGCGGTACACGTTCCGAACATTCCCTTGAACTGAGCTACATCCCCGCCATGCAGTCGGGATGTGCGGTCTCCTGCATCACCTCCGATGAGGAAAAGGACAGGTATTTCAGATATCTTGAAAGCATATCTCCGAACTGTGTTTTTGATGAAAACGGTATATGCAGGGAAAAAGAATAAAAAGATATGCAGGTAACTCTTGACAAATATATCAGAATGATATATAATATATCAAAATGATATATCAGGAGGGCAAAATGAAGACGATCATCGTGTACTATTCTCTTGAGGGGAATACGGAATATGCCGCAAACAGGATAGCAGAGCTGACAGGCTGTGATATACTCCATATCGAACCGCAGAAGGACTATCCCATGGGTAAGATGAGCAAATTCTTCTGGGGCGGGAAAAGTGCGGTCATGGCGGAAACTCCCGCTCTGAAGGCATATAAGTTCAACAGCGCGGAGTATGACCGCATCATATTCGGTTCCCCTGTGTGGGCTTCCAATATTACACCACCCCTGCGCACTTTCATCAAGGAAAATGAGCTGAAAGGCAAAAGCTTTGCAGCATTTCTCTGCCAGGGAGGGAACGGCGCAGAAAAGGCGTTTGATAAGCTGTCTGCTGCTCTGGGTGCTCCTTTGAGTGAGACACTCATACTTATAGAAC
>JAFPYQ010000019.1 GCA_017394475.1 Oscillospiraceae bacterium
GCCCCTTCGGAGCCATAGCGGACAAGGGTCAGATATTTCAGCTCATCCACGCCATAAAGACGGGAAAAAGAGTAGTAGCCATAGTCGCCCCCGCCTTTTACGGACAGTTCGGCGCAAAACTCACCCCGGACAAGTTCACCTACGCCTGCAGGCAGCTGGGCTTTGACAGCGTGGCGGAAGTTGCCGTTGGCGCGGATCTGTGCACCATAGAAGAGGCAAAGGACTTTGTGGAGAACGTACCGGAAAAGCTGGATTTCATCGCCACTTCATGCTGCCCCGCATGGGCTGCCATGGCAAAGAAGCTGTTCCCGGAGCTGGCAAAGAACATATCCATGGCGCTGACACCCATGGTGCTCACCGCAAGGCTCGAAAAGAAAAAGGACCCGGACTGCCTCATAGCCTTCATAGGCCCCTGCAGCGCAAAAAAGCTAGAGGCCAGCCGACGTACCATACGCAGCTATGTGGACTTTGTACTCACCTTTGAGGAGCTCATGGGAATGTTCGCCGCAAAGGACATCGACCTTGAAAACATCCCCGCGGACAAGAGCATCCCCCTTGAAATGGGAACAGGAGCGGGCAGAGGCTTTGCAGTCAGCGGCGGCGTAGCCTCGGCGGTAATAGATGAGATAAAGCGCATAGAGCCCGGAAGGGAAGTAAAGACCGCATCCGCACAGGGACTTTCGGAATGCCGCAAGCTGCTGCAGATGGCAAAGGCTCATAAATATGACGGCTATCTGCTCGAAGGCATGGGCTGCCCGGGAGGCTGCATCGCAGGTGCAGGCACCCTTGCTGCTGTGAACAAGGCGGCATCGGGCATAGACAAATACAAAAAGCAAGCTCCAAAACAGCTTGCATCGGAAACAGACCATATCGAGGATCTGTCTCTGCTGGAAAATTTCGAGATATGATCCCGTACATACACAACAAAACAGGAGGTCAGTATGAAAGAACTTCTTAATATACTCCGTTCAAACGCAAGGCTTTCCCTCGAGGAGCTCTCTGCCATGACCGACAGCACTCCCGCAGAGGTCGCAGAGGAGATAGACAGGCTCGAAAAGAGCGGCATAATAAAGGGTTACAGAGCCGTTATAAACGAGGAGCTTGCAGACAAGAACTCCGTCACCGCCTTCATCGAGGTAAAGGTGACGCCCAAGGCTGATTTCGGCTTTGATGAGATCGCACGCACTATCATGATGTTCGATGAGGTGGACAGCGTCACCCTCATGTCGGGCTCCTTCGACCTTGCAGTCACCCTTTCCGGCACAGACTACAAGGAGATAGCACTTTTCGTGGCACGCAGGCTCTCATCCCTTGACGGAGTCATCTCCACAAGCACCCACTTCGTGCTCAAACGCTTCAAGGACAACGGCTTCTTTATCGAAAGCGAAAACATAGATGAAAGGGGCTTTGTATCACCGTGATGGACTATGACAGGCTGATCGCAGACAAGGTGCGGTCAATGAAGCCCTCGGGAATACGCAAGTTCTTCGACCTTGCAAACGCAAGAGAGGGCGTAATATCACTGGGTGTCGGCGAGCCCGACTTCCAGACCCCCTGGTGCATAAGGCAGGCAGCTATAACTGCCCTTGAAAAGGGAAAGACCAAATACACGGCTAATCACGGCCTTGCGCAGCTCAGAGAGGTCATCGCAGCTAAGCTGGAAAAAACTCAGGGGCTGAAATACGATCCCCATTCCGAGGTGATAATCACCGTAGGCGGCTCAGAGGGCATAGATGTTGCCATCCGCTCCCTTGTGAACCCCGGTGACGAGGTGCTGGTGGTAGAGCCCTGCTTTGTTTGTTACTCTCCCATAGTGTCACTGTGCGGCGGCGTTCCGGTGCCCCTGCCCACAAGAGTGGAGGATAACTTCAAGCTGACACCGGAACTCTTAAAGTCCAGGATAACAGATAAAACTAAGCTGCTGGTGCTCCCCTTCCCCAACAACCCCACAGGTGCCATCATGACCCGTGAGGAGCTGGAAAAGATAGCCGAGGTGCTGGATGGTACCGATATCATGGTGCTTTCCGATGAGATATACAGCTCCCTCACCTATGGCTCAGAACACGTTTCCATCGCCGAGATAGGGGATATGAAGGAACGCACCATCCTCATAAACGGCTTTTCCAAGGCATACTCCATGACGGGCTGGAGAATGGGTTACATATGCGCTCCCGAGCCCCTTGCAAGGCAGATGCTCAAGATCCATCAGTATGCCATAATGTGCGCACCCACCGTATCACAGTACGCTGCCATAGAGGCCATAGAAAGCTGTGACAAGGACATCGAGAAGATGCGCCGCGAATACGACCAGCGCAGGAAGTTCCTCGTCCACTCCCTCAATGCCATAGGTCTTGAATGTTTTGAGCCCAAGGGCGCATTCTATGTGTTCCCATCCATAAAGAGCACCGGTCTTTCCAGCGAGGAATTCTGCGAAAAGCTGCTGGATGAATACTCCGTGGCGGTAGTCCCCGGAAATGCCTTCGGAAACACCGGTGAGGACTTTATACGCATATCCTACGCATATTCTCTGGCACATATAAAAACTGCTGTGGAAAGGATAGAGAAATTCATCCGCAAATGATATTTTTTGTTGATATAGACGGAACTATAAGAGATTACGCCGAGGGTATAATGCCTTCGGCTGTTGCAGCCCTTGAAGCCGCAAAGAAAAACGGTCACACCCTCATCCTGTGCACAGGCCGCACCATCGGCATGATACCATACGATGTGCCCCTTGCCCTCTTTGACGGCATGATCGCAGGCGGTGGCTGCTATGTGAGCTACCATGACAGAGTGCTCCGCGATGAACATATCCCCGATGCCACCGTAAAACGGTATCGGGACTATTTTGACAGCATAGATGCGCCCTACGGCCTTGAAAGCGTAAAGGGGATATTCATGAACGAGAAGTACTCCCCCATAGTGACGGCAATACTATTGAGCGGTGAGGATCCCGACACATCGGAAAAGGCGGGGCTGCGCACAGAGCGCATCCGTGCCGACAAGACCCTTGACGAGTTCGATTCTCTGGGGATATACGCCACAAAGATATCCTTCTGCCTGCTGCCCGGGGACTTTGCGAAGTTCTCCGTCCCCGACGAGGATGGACTGACACTGATACACTTCACCGATGATTTCGATGAATACGAGCACTGCGAGCTGGTGAGGAGCGATTGTGACAAGGGTGCCGCCCTGAAATTCCTGTGTGAGAGCGCAGGTCTTGAAGGAAAGACCGTTGCCATAGGTGACAGCATGAATGATGTTTCCGTGATGAAAGCCGCAGATATCGGCGTATGCATGGGCAATGCCACCGACGAGGTAAAGGGCTTCGCGGACATGGTCACCGATGATGTGAAGGAAGACGGGTTCTACAATGCGCTTGTAAGGTTACAGGCCATATGACCCGCCCAAATAAAAAACGGCAGGCGCAATGCCTGCCGCTTTCGTTATCTCTTCAGCTTGAATCTGTTTATCATGCCCGAAAGCACCTCGAACTGACCCGAAAGCTCCTCCGAAACCGCTGCATTCTGTTCCGCAGTCTTGGAGTTCTCGTTCACCGTGTCCGAAATATGCTCCATGTTGTCGTTTATGCTGCTTATCTTCTGTGCCTGATCGTTGGCGGAGTTGCTTATCTCGCGGGTGATGATAATAGTGTCGTTAACCATTTACGCCACATAATGCAGCGCC
>JAFPYQ010000020.1 GCA_017394475.1 Oscillospiraceae bacterium
AATTTATCATATTCACAAAAATTGTGTTGATTTATTTTTTATTTGTGATATACTATATGTTAGACTTCTAACAAATATTTTGGAAGGGGCTGAGATCATATCTGTTCATATAAATACGGAAGATAAGCCCGGAAAGGCAGTGGGAGAGCTTTCAAGGCTCATACGGCAGTGCATAAACGACGGCATAGTCGCACAGGGAGGCAGTATCACTCCCGAACAGGGGCGGATACTGGGGTATCTTGACCGGTGCGGCGGATGTGCGGCGCAGAAGGCCATTGAGGAAACATTCGGCGTAAAGCGCTCCTCCACCACCTCTATACTTGCCAATCTTGAAAAGGCGGGCTTCATCGAACGTTCATCCGACAGTGACGATCTGCGGAAAAAGACCGTGTCACTGACCGAAAAGGGAACAGCCGCCATAGACAGGATAGACAGAGCGATAGGCGGCGTTGAGGCACAGCTCACCTGCAATTTTTCGGATGAAGAAAAACATCTTTTCACCGAGCTTCTACACAAAGCTGAAGACAATCTAAAGAAAGGAACCTGGGACAAATGGTGAAAAAACTCCTCTCCTGCGTGGGAGAGTACAAAAAATTCGTCATACTGACCCCCATAGTCATGCTTGGCGAAGTGCTCATGGAGGTGCTCATACCCCGTGTTATGGCTGTTATCGTGGATGACGGCATAAACAAGGGCGATATCTCCCTGACTGTAAAAATGGGGCTTATGATGGCAGGAATGGCGATATTCTCGCTTCTGTGCGGATCACTGGGCGGCAGATTCGCTGCTATCGCTGCCATGGGCTTTGCAAAGAACATACGCCGCAAGCTGTTCGGGAAGGTCTCCGACTTTTCCTTTGCCAATGTGGACAAATATTCCACAGCATCTCTGGTAACAAGGCTCACCACCGATGTTACAAATGTCCAGAATACGTTCATGATGGTCATACGAATGGCTATCCGCTCCCCCTCCATGCTGATATTCGCCCTTATCATGGCCATCAGCATAAACAGCAATCTGGCGCTGGTTTTCCTTGTAGCCATCCCGATTCTGGGGTGCTCGATAATCTATATCATTTCCCATGCGCATCCCCTGTTTGAAAAGATGCTGGGCAAATATGATGACCTCAATGCAAAGGTACAGGAAAACCTGATCGGTATAAGGGTCGTCAAGGCATTTGTCCGCGAAAAGCACGAAAGTGAGAAATTCATTGCCTCGGCAGATGAGGTAAGAACCGCACAGGTAAAGGCGGAGAGGATAGTTATCCGCGGTATGCCTATAATGCAGCTCTGTATGTATGGCTGCATCGTTGCAGTGCTGTTCTTCGGCGGGAATATGGTAGTGAGCGAGACCATGTCCATAGGCGAGCTCACAAGCTTTGTAAGCTACATCGGTCAGATACTCTTCTCCCTGATGATGCTCTCCATGCTCTTTATCATGACCACCATCTCCCTTGCATCCATGCACAGGATCGTGGAGATATTCGACGAAGTGCCCGACATCTCCGATGACACCGCCAGCACAGACGAATCCCCTGCCGACGGCAGCATAGTATTTGACAATGTATCCTTCTCCTATGCAAAGGATATGGATAACCTTAACCTCAAAAACATCAATCTTGAAATAAAGAGCGGTGAGACCATCGGCATCATCGGCGGCACGGGCTCAGCTAAGACCACCCTTGTACAGCTCATCCCCCGCCTTTACGATGTGACCTCCGGTGAGATACGGGTCGGCGGGCGCAATGTCAAGGACTACAAGCTGAACAATCTCAGGAACGATGTGGCGATGGTGCTGCAGAAAAACGTCCTTTTTTCGGGTACCATAAAGGAAAACCTTCGCTGGGGCGATGAGAATGCCACCGATGAACAGATCATAGAAGCCTGCAAGAATGCACAGGCACATGACTTTATCATGAGCTTCCCCGATAAGTATGACACCGATCTCGGACAGGGCGGCGTAAATGTATCGGGCGGTCAGAAACAGCGTCTGTGTATCGCAAGGGCACTGCTCAAAAAGCCCAAGATAATCATCCTCGATGACTCCACAAGTGCGGTGGATACTGCCACGGATTCTAAGATAAGGGATGCATTCACAAGGGAGCTTTCCGATACGACAACTATCATCATCGCACAGAGGATATCCTCCGTACAGGATGCGGACAGGATAATCGTCCTTGATGACGGAAAGATAAACGCCTTTGACACTCATGAGAACCTCATGAAGACCAATGAGATATACAGGGAAGTATATGAATCCCAGCAGAAAGGAAGTGATGACTGATGCCGCCAAGAGGATCATTGAAGCCGACTCAGAAGCCCAAGAACGCCGCAGAGACATTCAAAAGGATCATCGGCTACGCAAAGGAATACACTCCCCTTCTGATAATAGTGGTATTTCTTGTTGTATTTTCATCACTTGCAAGCATAATCGGCACCTCCATCATGCAGAGGGTCATAGATGAGTTCATCACTCCCCTTATAAGCGACAAACAGAACGCTGTGCTGTACCGCGGGTTCATAGGAGCCCTGGGGCAGATGCTGGTCATATACTTCATAGGTGCCTGCTCATCCTTCGGTTCATCAAGGATCATGCTCACGGTATCCACACAGATACTCTTCAGGCTCAGGAAAGATGTTTTCACCCACATGGAAACACTGCCCATCAGGTATTTTGACACCAATACCCACGGCGACCTCATGAGCCGCTACACCAATGATATAGACACCATAAGGGAGCTGCTCTCCAATACATTCTCGAGCCTTATAAACTCCGTCATCACAGTAACAGGCGTTATGGTGATGATGATATGGTACTCATGGCAGCTCACTCTGCTCACACTGGTGATGATGGTGGTGCTCCTCGCTGTCACCGGATTCATCGCAAAGAACGGCGGTAAATTCTTCAAGGAGCAGCAGGCAGCCCTGGGCAAGCTCAACGGCTATATCGAGGAAATGATGGACGGACAGAAGGTCGTAA
>JAFPYQ010000021.1 GCA_017394475.1 Oscillospiraceae bacterium
ATTTTTGAGCGCAGATGTCCTCGATATAAGGTTAAAGGTCTGGAACACGAAGCCTATCTTGCGGTTTCGTATCTCGGAAAGCTCCTTGTCCTTCGCCTTTGAGATATCCGTACCATCGAGGAAATATGTCCCCGAAGTGGGGCGGTCAAGCGCTCCGATGATATTCATAAGTGTGGATTTACCAGAACCCGACTGTCCGACTATCGAAACGAACTGACCCCTCGGCACGTCAAAGGACATGCCATGGAGTATCTCCAGTTCGTTGGGAGTGCCTAAGTAGAAGGTCTTTACGATATCACGGGCATTTATTACTATATCTTCCATTAGCTTAATTCCTTAAATGACAGCTGCTCACATGTTAGGCATTGCAGGCATATCGGGCATGATCAGAACGGTTTCTCCATCTGTAAAGTCGCCCGCATTTGAAAGTATCTCCATGCCTTCGGAGATGCCGTCACCCGTGATCTCTACCATAGTATTCGATTCAAAGCCCTGTGTAACGGGGATGAACTTCACTTTATACTGATATGGCTTCTTTGCGGGATCTATTGCCTCTGCAACGCATATGTGGCTTCCGTTTTCGTCAGTTGCAACGCAGTCATAGCTTACTGCAAGCACTTCGCCGGAGCTGCCCACTGTCACCTCTGCCTTGGCAGTCATACCGATAAGCACTGCTTTATCGTCATTCGTGTCGATATCAGCGTTGATCCTGAAGTTTGCCTGGCCGTCAGTTCTGCCGTCTGCACCCTTTACGCCTGTAGGAGAAACCTTTGAGATATGGCCCTTGTAATCCTTGTTGATAGAGGGAATGCTGATGTCCGCTTCAAGTCCCGATGCGATCTCTGCGGCACTGTATTCTGTAACAGTGGCCACCATCATAAGGTTATCAGTATCCTCTATGATAAACAGAACACCGCTGGGAGTGCTGCCTACTGTGGCATTGACCTTGGTGACGGTACCATCACAGGGAGCAACGACCACACAGTTGTCAAGGCGCTCTTCGAGTATGCGGAGCTGGATAAGGTCGGGGTCGTTGCCGGAAAGGACTCTCTGCTTGTCAGCAGCAGCCTTCAGGTTGGCAAGGGTGGTCTCGGCATTCTTCTGGGCGATGTCATACGCCTCCTGTGCCTGTCTGAGAGCCTCTCTTGCATCCTCGATGGAAACGGAGAGCTCCTCTTCCTTTTCCTCATTCGCATCGTATACGGAATCTATGCCCTGCTTTGCATAATCAAGTGCTACGAGTGCGCTGTCATAATCATCCTGCGCTCTCTTGAGGCTGTTCTTATCCTTTTCGTAGCTGATCTTGGTGTTCTCATAGCTGAGCTTTGCAGTTTCATAGGCGCTCTGTGCACGCTCTAATGCTCTTTCCGCTGTTTCGATCTGATCAGTGTGCTTGATGTCGAGGTTTGCCTTTGCATCTGCATAGGCAACAACAGCATCCTCATAATCCCTTGCAGCCTTTTCGCCGTTCTCGTCATAGTTCTTGACTGAGGATTTTACCTTCTTCTTGGCATCGGCAACGACCTGTTCCATCTTCTTGAGGTCCTTCTCTGTAACGCCTGTGATGCCGTAATCCTTCCAGAAATCAGCATCGGGGAGCACTGTTATACCGGATCTGGAATGATAGTATACTTCAAAGTATGAATACTTTTCAAGGATCTCCTCATACTTGTTGCGCGCATCATCCACAACATCCTTCTTTTCATCGGAATAGCGCTCGTCAAATGCCTTCTTGGCATCATCTACCTTGTTCTTATATGAACGAAGAGATGAATAATTCTCTTCATCACGTTCTCTCTTGGCCTTTTCAAGGTCCTGCTCGCAGTATTCAAGCTCTCTCTTTGATTTCTGCAGACTTTCCTTTGAACTTGTGAGCACAGTCTTGGAGCTTTCAAGAGTGAGCTCTGCAGAATCAAGAGATCTCTTTGCACTCTGTACTGCCTGCTCTGCCTTTGTTACAGTCTGCTTTGCGGTCGAAAGGGAAGTATCCTTATCCGAGCCCTGCTTAGCAGTCTCGTTGTCATACTTTTTCTCTGCCTTGTCCAGTGTTGTCTGAGCCTTGTCAAGGTTGATCTTGGCATTTCTTATCTCTGAATATGTGCCGTCGTTCACTTCTCTGAGAGTATCGTAATACTTCTTCTCTGCATCGCTGATGCTGTACTCGCTGTTCTTGTCGCTCGAAGCGATCTTAGCCTGCTGAGTGAGTATCTGGTTCTCGATATCCCTCTTGTCAAGTGTGGCAAGAACATCGCCCTTGTGTACGGTATCGCCCTCGGATACGTTTACAGTGAGTATCCTTCCGCTTTCCTGAGCGTTTACCTGTTCAAAAACATTTGATTCCACAACTCCGCTGAATGTGACGGAATTGTCAAGGTCAGTGCGCTCAATGCTTGTCAGCTCTGCCTGAGGGAGCTTTGCAAGCTCCATGGGCTTCAGTATAATAAAATATACCAAAGCGACGATAACAGCGATGATGATTATCGGTATGAGTATCTTGATTATCTTTGGTTTCTTTTTTTCTCCGTTCATTTTCAAACCCTCTCCCATATAAATTGATATGAAACAAGAATAGATTTATTTTACCACACGACATTTAAAATGACCTTAGACAAAGATTAAAATCAGATTAAAAATCAAGCTTAATAAACGCTGCGGATATACTTATCGGACTTTTTAGGTATCTCCACAGCTAAAGTCTATCAGAAACCTGAAAATATGTCAATACTTTGAATTACCAATATACATAAAGTTAATGCAAAATCTTTGTGCATTACCGACAAATCTCATATTGTTCTATTGTGATAAAACACAATATTCAGTTACAGCTCCATAGAATGTATATGACACACATTTATAAGGATAGTGAAATATGAGAGGATCCCGCAAAGATCCCCCCGAAATAATATCATGATACACAGAATCTGTACACTCTTTCATAGAAATCCGTTGCTGCTTCCTCGAACAGCATGTGGCCCAGTCCTTTATATATGTACATCTCACTGTCTGCTATGGCTTTATTCAGCTCATATGGTGCATCATTGCCCACGGTGTTGTCATCATCACCTGCAATGATGTATACAGGGCACTTTATCCGTGAAAGTTCATCCCTTGCATCAAAGCCCAGTATGGCGTATGCATTCCTGAAAAAGCGTTCATAGTCCGAAGGCTTTGTAAGCCCTGCCGCAAGTGACAGTGCCCACCCGTTCTTTTTCAGATAACCCTTTGAATAACCTTTTTTCGCAGTATCCTCCATAAGTGCCTTATGATCACCGCGCTCTGCCATCTCTATCCAGCCCTTCACAGCATTTTTGACAACATCATTTGCATAGGGTGCTGTTACTGCAAGTATGAGCCTTTCCACAGACTGCGGATGTTCTGCCGCCATGCACTGTGCTATCATCCCGCCCTGGGAAACTCCCATCACCGCTGCACTTTTTATGCCCAGAGCATCCATGGCTCTGATCTCATCTGCTGCCATATCCCTTATGGAATATCCTTCGGGCATCTTATTCTTCCTGCTCATCATATACACGGTGTATTCATCTGAAAATCTTTTGTAGGGCGGAGCCAGCAGCATCGCTTTTCCATTTACCGTTGCAAGACCATCCGAAAGTCCGGGCAGCACTATGAGTTTTTTCTCTCCCCTGCCGAAGGATACATAGTACATATCGGTATCACCTATATTCACACATCCGTTTTTATTTGCCATCTGTTCCACTCTCCTTCATCATTCCGTTTTCAAGTATGTCAAGATACACATCAAGGCGCTGTGAGTACTGTTCTTTAAGGCTCAGTGCATCGCCGTGCGTATGTTCAAGGAAATCGTTCTTGAAGCCTGTCAGCACCCATCTGACAATATCGCTCACATCCTGCCCGCAGCAGCGTATACTGCTCATATCCACCCCATCCATCAAAGATGTGTAGATATCGTTGCCCTGCCCGCCATAGCGTTCGCTTATCTTTTTGTATATCTCACCGCGCTCGGATGCTATGGCTATTATGAAGCGTCCCTTTCCGGGATGGTCAATATACCATGATATCTCCATTTCCGAATATGCCTTTATCCTCCCGAAAAGGGTATCGGGCAGATCACCCGCCTTTGCGGACATATCACCTGCCATTTCAGCCATCACCGTATCCGCCAGAAAGAAATAGAGTTCTTCCTTGTTCTCAAAATACTTGAAAAGACTGCCCTTGCTGATGCCGCATTCCTTCACTATCCTGTTGGTAGAGCTGTTCTCATAGCCGTACATGGCAAATTCTTCCATAGCAGCTCTTATTATGTTCTCTTTCTTACTGCTATCCAGTTCTTCAAATACCTTTGTGGGCATAGTATCTTCCTTTCATCTGTCGCCAAAGAACAGTGACCACACGGTCACCACTATTCCAAAATATGATGACCACCTGGTCATTTATTATGATACACTATTCTGATCCGTTTGTCAAGGGGATCTTATCATTTTTCTGAAATTTTGATATAGATTATATCTATAACTGCCTATCAATATTATATATTTGACTTTTACCACGGCTTATGATAAAATTACACCATCGGATGAAGAAATACATCCTCAAAAGAGAAAAAGAAAGAGAATGAAAGGAAGATCATTATGACAACAGCATTAAAAAGAGGCGTGATCTCCGCGCTCATCACACTGGGACTTGCGGCATTCACAGGCTGCGCCTCCACACAGGCAGCTGTTACAGACACCACAGCAGAGACAGAGAACAACACCACGACAGCAGAACAGACCACAGCAGAGGAAAAGACAAACGATGACACAGCCGCTCCCGACACAGAAACACAGAGCAAGGGTACCATAAAGATAGCAGCATCCGTTACACCCCACTCCGAAATACTCGCAGAGGCAGGAAAGCTCCTTGAAGCAAAGGGATGGAAGCTTGAGGTCATCGAATTTGAGGATTATGTCCAGCCCAATCTGGTAGTAGAGAGCGGCGAGCTGGATGCCAACTATTTCCAGCATATCCCCTATCTCAACAGCTTCAATGAGGAACAGGGCACACACCTTGTGAATGCAGGCGGCATCCATTATGAGCCCTTCGGCATCTACCCGGGCACAAAGAAGTCTCTTGATGAGCTGTCCGACGGTGATGTCATCGCAGTTCCCAATGACACTACCAATGAGGCAAGAGCTCTTCTTCTTCTCCAGGATAACGGCATAATCAAGCTCAAGGACGGCGCAGGCCTTACCGCAACAGTGCTCGACATCGCAGAGAACCCCAAGAACATACAGATACAGGAACTTGAAGCAGCTCAGGTATCAAGAGTAAAGGATGAGGTAGCATTCGTGGTCCTCAACGGCAACTATGCACTTGAAGCAGGCTTCTCCGTGGCACATGACAGCGTGGCATACGAGCGCCCCGATTCAGAAGCCGCAAAGACCTATGTGAACATCATCGCAGTAAAAGAAGGCAATGAGAACAATGAAGGCATCAAGGCTCTTGTAGAAGTCCTCACCTCCGATGACATAAAGAATTTCATCAACGATAAGTACGACGGTGCTGTAGTGCCGTTTGAATAAACCCTCCCTGAAATACCGGACAAGCGGCAGAGTCTATCCGCCGCTTGTTTGTGTAGGTCAGAACATGGAAGATGCAGGTGTTATATGGCATTTCTTGAGATAAGGAACCTATGCAAGGAG
>JAFPYQ010000202.1 GCA_017394475.1 Oscillospiraceae bacterium
GCTATGACGGAAAGTGCCATAAGGGTAGCTGCGCAGAATGAAAGAGCCTTTTTTCTGGTGTTCATAAGTATTCTCCTTTACCACGATAGCGAACTTGCATTCTGAACGGACTGCGTTCCGGATGCTCCGTTCATTTGAGATATATATTATCACAAAACTATCATAAAATCAACAAAACTGCGGATTTTTAATGAATTTCTAATTTATTGCGGCATATTCCAGGGAAACGCCGGATAAAGAACATACATGTTTTATGAGCAGTTCATCGTGAGTTCTGCGATCATATCAGCCCAGCTTTTCTTTGATATATGTCTCGTAATCGGTCTCGTCTATGTCGCCTCTGTACATTGCAGGGTCAGAGATCAGGTCTCCCTTGTGATGCTCCACATAGGGGAGATATTCCGAGTCTGCTGTTTCAGCTATGAGAAGGGAATGTATTATGCAGAAATCTGCTGCATTGGCGGGCTTTCCGTCTATCTCATAGTTTAATACCAGATCGACCCACGCCTCGTCATCATGTACGGACTTTTCATTGTCCATATCCCTGCGCAGGCTGCAGATACTGAAATTGCCGTCCTCAAAACCTACACTCTGCATATGCATTGCAGCGGGAGAACCTTCCGTATGTCCGTAGTATTCCAGATTGATGAAGGAGCGTTCGGACCTGTTGTATTTGGTAAAGCCCCATACGCTCATGACACCAAAATGATACTTTTTGATGGTATTGCCCTCGGGGACATAGACATCCGTTATGCCCAGGGCATTTACAGCCACCACCAGCTCCTCGCGCTCATCGCCCATAAGGTCACCGATGTACACGCCCGAGAATTCCTCATAGCTGTCCAGTATCTTCTTGTATTTGTTTTTAAAGCCCTTTGAAAGCTTCTTCTTTGCACTTACTGATGCCACAGCGGGCATTTCCGTCTTTTCGGGAGCGGCACCTGCCGCAGTTGCTCCGACTCCGGTGCACAGAGCCATCAGAACGGCTGCTGCGGAGAGGATCATCTTTTTTTTCATAGTATCTCACCTTTCTGTCATTGTATAGTGTGTATCGCAAAGGGGCATCAATACCCGTTGTACAGGAAATCAGCCCATGAATACTGGTTCATATATTCCATCTCATAGCGGTTTATGGAGCCTGCATCGAGCTGCTTGAAGCGGTAGTAATCGCAGTCGAGGAGCTCCACATTGACCGCAAGGGCGTTGAAGCTCCGCACGATCACGCTTTCCGCCCCCACATCCTTCAGGCTCTATATCATAGAATAGATATAGGTCTGCAGAAGGTTCTGCAGCTTTTTCTCATAGGGCTCGTCCTCGAAGATGATGACCGGTGCCAGCGTAAATATAATCGACACGATACAGCATATCTGGTATGCATATTTTCTTAAAACAGACCATGGCTTTCTGTCACAGAAGGAAATACTGCCCATCCATCCGCTCTCCTTTATGTGCTTCCGGTTGTTATGTGATCATAGATAATTATACCATTTACCAAGGAAAAATAAAAGAGCCCAAGGCTGTGCTTGCGAATTTTTGGTAAATATGCGCCAAACACAAGCCGTCCTCTTGTTAAAAATGCTGAATAAAATTTTTTTAAAGATGTTGTTCTTTTGCAAATCTTTTGCCAAGTTTTGGGGGGTATAACCGCAAGCTATGTCCCCCGCCTCTAAGGCGGCGGGTTCCATATTTCCATTCAGTAGGAGTTCAATCTCCTACTGAATGGAAATGAGCCTGCGGCTCACACTTGCTTGTTAAAAGCAAGCTTTGAATGCTGTCAAAGAACAAAAACAGACCGGCTGATAAAGTACGCAACAGGGAAATATCCCCGGACACGAAAACATCGGGCGGGATAAAACGCAGAAAGGAGGCGGATCGTCATCATGTGGATATGAAGCCGGAATATCTCTGAAAAATAAATGTGCAGTGGAGATGATGAGAATAACGTGATACAATAGTATCAAAACTGCGGGCTTTGCCCATAGAGAGAAAAAATCAGCAGATAGAAAAGTTACCGGGCTGCAAAATGAATGTACAGCAGTCAGAAATCAACGAAGTAACTGCGGGCTTTGCCCGCTACTTGAAATCCGATGAGGTTTGTAGTATAATATATGCAAGCTATGTCCTTTGAAGAAAATACATCAAATATCATCGGTGAGGTATATGAAAAATACATCAAAAAAACTGATATCAGCCGCATCCGCTCTTATAGTGGCGGCGGGAAGCGTTTCGGGAACTGTCCCCGTTCTGTCCCCTGTGACGGTGTATGCGGGAGAACAACTTGGGCAGAATGATTTTGACAGCGGGGTGGGTCTGCCGTGGCATATCTGTGAATCTGCCGCAGGTGAGATGGAGTTCGATATTTCCGGCGGAGTGTACAGGATAACCATAGTGAACCCCGGCGGAGCATCCCGCGGCGGCGAGGATCGCTGGGACTGCCAGTTCAGGCACAGGGGGCTGCGGATAGTGGCAGGCCACCAGTACCGCGTGCAGTATGAGATAACTTCCTCCAACAGCGGCAAATACTATACAAAGATAGGCAATCTTGAAGGCAATGTGGAAGTGTGGCACAATATGTCCAACGGCTACGACCTTGACGGCACATGGGACCCTATCTACATGGGCGCCAATGAGACAAAGAAGGTGGATCTCACCTTTACCGCAGGCAGCTCTGTGGATGTGGCGGAATGGGCGTTCCACTTAGGCGGTGACGGGCAGTATACCCAGGGGGACTGTTTCCCTGCGGGAACGGTCATCACATTCGACAATATGTACCTTACCGACCTTACAAGCGACGAGAATGACTATGTTGCCCCGCCGGTGTGGGAACGCGCGGACATACTCACAAATCAGGTGGGCTATCTCACAGGCAGGAAAAAGCAGGCTACGATGGTCTGTGATGACAAGAAGGCGGTCGCCTTCGATGTGGTGGACGAAAGCGGCAATGCCGTTTACAGCGGTGATTCAAAGCCCTTCGGCAAGGATGCGGATTCCGGCGATAATGTGCATATCTTAGACTTCACAGACCTTGCAGACAGCGGGAAATACCATATCGAGGCGGCAAACGGCGCAAAGAGCCGCACATTCAGCATCGGCGGCACATCGGAGTATTCGCGGCTGATATATGATTCCCTGAACTATTTCTATCAGAACCGCAGCGGTATACCCATCGAGAGCAGATTCATCTCCTCGGGGGACAAGGACAGACTCTCCCGCGCAGCAGGTCATGTGACCGATAATGCGGAGATACAGCATACATGGGGTTACAGCGGTACCAGCGGCACAGTAGACGTGACCGGCGGATGGTATGACGCAGGCGACCACGGCAAATATGTGGTAAACGGCGGGCTCTCCCTGTGGCTTTTGCAGAACCAGTACGAGACAGCAAAGATATACGGATTTGACTCTGCCTATGCCGACGGTACCATGTATATCCCCGAGAACAACAACGGCTTCCCCGACCTGCTCGATGAGGCAAGGTATGAGGGGGAGTGGATGTTCAGAATGGTGATAGACGGCGGCGAATATGACGGGATGGCGTATCACAAGGCGCATGACGAGACATGGACAGGCCTTGGGGTGGCACCTGCGGATGATGACAAGAAGCGTATAATCAAGCCGCCTACCACCGCGGCGACCCTCAATTTCGCAGCCTGCGCCGCCCAGTCCGCAAGGCTCTGGGCAGGGCTCGACGATGCCTATTCACAGAAGTGCATAAATGCTGCGGTAAAGAGCTACGAGGCGGCAAAGGAACATCCGTCCATGTTCGCACCTATGGATGAATCCATAGGCGGCGGTGCTTACGGTCTTACAATGCTGATTTTCAGTATTGCAATCGGCGGAGTAATAGGCGGTATCATTCTAATATGGCGTCTCATTGTTGCCATTTGGTATGTATCCTTAACGGCGGTACGGTTTATTGCCGCACGAGCATAAAAACAACTCCCTTGCAGAAAAAAAGCTGCAAGGGATTTTAATATATCGGCATACAGAAATTTTGATATAAAAACATTGCC
>JAFPYQ010000203.1 GCA_017394475.1 Oscillospiraceae bacterium
TTTCTAGCGTTCCAGCCGCAAAACCGGTTGCGACGAAGGTGCCGGATACCAATGCCCCCGCAGCCAAACCGACTGCGCCGAAAGTCCCGGCTGTGCAGCCGTCATTGCCGTCTGTTTCCTCAAAAAGGCTTGATCCGAAGATCCAGGCACTGCTGAAGAAATATGAACTACCCGCCGATATCCAGTCAGCTCTGGATCAGTATGCCGCGGAAACACATGCCATCTATGAAAAAACTAACGCTCTCCGCAGAAAATTGGAGGATCAGAGGATGGCCGAGCTTTCCGCCGGTCA
Organism: Oscillospiraceae bacterium; assembly: GCA_017394475.1. GTDB lineage: Bacteria > Bacillota > Clostridia > Oscillospirales > Ruminococcaceae > Huintestinicola. The sequence goes on from JAFPYQ010000203.1 coordinate 293, forward strand.
TCTTGAAATGGGTCAGAAGCTTTCCCTGATCCGTGGTGATCTTGAATACCTTTGCACCGAATTCCTCCCTTTCCGGACAGGATGGTGCGAACCGCTCCAGCATATCCACCAGTGTATCTATATTCTCGCTTTTGAGGGCACTGCCCCACACGAGCCCGAAAAGCCTGCGCTCTGATATAGCGCGAGCTATCATATCATCATTCAGCTCCCCGTTCAGATAGGGCTCAAAAAGCTCCTCGCAGGCAAGAGCTGAATTTTCGTATATATCCTCGGAAAGATCGGCTATGGGAGCATCCAGGTCCCTGGATATGCTCTCAAGCAGTTCTGCCTTTTCCCTGTGCATGATATCGGTCTTGTTCACGAATATGAAGGTGGGTATCCCATGCTCGGAAAGTAGGCGCCACAGCGTCCTGGTATGGCTCTGGACACCATCGGAGGCGGAAATGAGAAGTATGGCACAGTCAAGCACGGAAAAACACTGCTCGGCCTGCACTGTAAAATCCGCATGGCCGGGAGTGTCAAGGAGAGTATAGTATCTGTCATCGGTGCGGATGACAGCCTGATGGGAAAAGACAGTTATCCCCCGTTCCTTTTCTATATCCGTAGTATCAAGGAAGGCATTTTTGCTGTCCACCCTGCCCTTGGAGCGTATTGTGCCGAAATGATACAGAAGCGCCTCTGCAAGAGTGGTCTTCCCCGCATCGACATGGGCGCACAGGCCTATCACATATTTTTTCATGGTCATGAGCTTTCCGTGTTTATCTTGTCAGTACAGTTTTTGGCTTTATGATGTATTAGTATACCATATTATTATAGTTTTGTCTACCCGCAAATCCACTGTGCAGTTTGCACATATTATAGTAGTCTTTTTTGTACATATTTTAGTTGAAAATAAATTGTAAATATGATATAATTAGCAATGTGTGATTTTACCGTAGTATACGGTAAGACCTAAATATGATAAAAGGAGCATAATAATGCCTTACCCTATAATTACACCCATGTTCTTTCAGGAGCTCACCGATCCGGGAAATTCCGAAAACGCTGATGTGAGCTATCTTATGCTTACAACTCCTTATGCTGTGGAATACATCTTCACTCTTGAAAATGAAAGAGTCGTACGCAGACTTATGGAGCAGAAGGATATACTTGCTTACCGCATAGTTTCCATGAAGCCCGAGATAGAGGCCGAATATGCTCCCAAGGGCGAAAAGCTCGTGAAGGACAGGCCTATTCTCAAGCATTACTGGGGTATCAAGACCCTCACCATGAACCTGCTGCAGGACAGGCGTTATTCTCTCGAACAGCGTATGTTGATGGTGAACTATGTTTATCGCACCATACAGGCCATGATAGACAAATCAGACGAAGTCGACAAGGAGCTTCCTGCTGAAGATAAGCAGCGCAGGCTCGACGGTGCTATTGCGGCTTTCGGACAGAGCATACTCAATGCAAAGGATCATAATGATATTATCAAATATTTTGAGGAAGTAAGGCCCAATTACGCATATTCCTTCCAGGATGGTCTTTCATTCCTCCGCATCCTCCGTGATTCCGAGGATGTGACAAAGCTCCGCACTATCGTATACAACAAGGCCGGTGTGCCTGTGGATGCTGATTCCTTCAAGTATGAAACGGAAAAGCACACAGCCATCAAGGAAGCATACAGGGAAATGTTCGGCTGGAGACCCGAGGAGCACAATGAAAACTCCGAAGCAGCTGCTAATGCAGAGTTTGACCGCTCTCACTACATGGAGCAGATCCTGGTGAACTATGTATGGAGCTACTGTTTCCCCTATGCAGATCTTGGTCTGGATCTCTGGGAGAATTTCATGTTCTTAAATACCCTGTACAATGCTCTCAAGATCACAGTAGGCTGCTATCTTTATGAATCCAAGACCCCCGATGAAGATTTTGTGTTCGTTATAAAGACCTTTGATAAGGGGCTGCAGGAGCTCCGCGAGCGCAAATTCCCTATCACAAGGCTTATTATTGATTCCATCAAAA
>JAFPYQ010000022.1 GCA_017394475.1 Oscillospiraceae bacterium
GGCGGTAGTACAATGAGCAGCAGCACAGCGACAAAGATAATATCCTGGAACGTGGCAGGATTCAGAGCCTGCCTCAAAAAAGGCTTTTACGACTATTTCAGGGATGTTGATGCGGATATATTCTGTATCCAGGAAAGCAAGCTCACAGAGGAGCAGAACGAGTTCCATCCCGAAACACACCCCTATGAATACCTGTACCCCGCACAGAAAAAGGGCTATTCCGGAACGCTCATTTATTCAAGGAAAGAGCCCCTTTCGGTAAGATACGGCTACGGCGAAGAGGAGTATGACAACGAAGGGCGCAGCATCACACTTGAATTTGACGATGTGTATCTTGTGAATGTCTATGTCCCCAATGCAAAGAACGACCTTTCCCGCATCCCGTCCCGCATGCGCTTTCAGGACACCTTCAGGGACTATCTTGTAGGGCTGAAGTCGAAAAAGAATGTCATCATGTGCGGCGACCTCAATGTTGCCCATCAGGAGATAGATATAAAAAATGTCCGCCCCAATATCGGAAAAGCAGGCTTTACCTATGAAGAGCGAGATAAGATGACTGATCTGCTCGCCCATGGCTTTTCTGATGCCTTCCGCACCCTCCATCCCGATAAGGTGCAGTATACATGGTGGTCATACATGGGAAAGGCAAGGCAGAACAATGTGGGGTGGCGCATAGATTACTTTGTGGTGAACAATGAGTTCATGCCACGAGTAAAAAAATGCGAGATACACGATCAGATCATGGGCAGCGATCACTGCCCCATACTTCTGGAATACTGATGATGCCTGTCCGACGACAGCATAAGGATCAGAGACAGTATCTTTTAAAGGAATTATTATGGAAAACGAGACTAAGACAAGAGCGGTCTTTGCGGCACTGACCGGAAAGCCCAACGCAGGAAAATCTTCACTGACAAATGCACTTGTGGGGGAAAAAATAGCTATGATCTCCGACAAGCCGCAGACCACACGCACAAAGATCACAGGCATACTCACAGAAGGTGACCTGCAGTATGTGTTCATAGATACCCCGGGCATACACAAATCAAAGGACAAGCTGGGAACACATATGAACCGCTCTGTAAGGAACGCAGTTGCGGATATAGATGTGGCAGTATATGTGATAGACTGCACCAGACCCATCGGCGAGATAGACCGCCAGACCATACGCTCCTACACCTCACAGGGGATACCCGTGACAGTGGCTCTCAACAAGATAGACCTGCTGAAAAACAGTGCAGAATGTGCACCTATCATAGCAGAGATAGCCGAGATAGCGGAAGTTCACTCCATTATCCCCATAAGCGTGAAGAAAAATGACGGCATAGACATCATCAAGCAGGAGATAGCCTCCTTTGCAAAGGAAAGCGTCCACTATTTTCCCGATGACAAGATCACCGACCAGCCCGAAAAATCCCTTATGGCAGAGATGATAAGAGAAAAGCTGCTCAACAAGATGTATGATGAAGTCCCCCACGGCATAGCGGTCATGGTCTATGAGCTCGTAGAGGATGTGACTACAAAGGGCGAGGATCTGCTGGATATAGATGCAGTCATCTACTGCGAAAAGGAGTCCCACAAGGGAATGATAATCGGCAAGGGCGGCAGCAATCTGCGCGAGGTGGGCACCCTTGCACGGCAGGAGCTGGAGCAGTTTTTCCGCATAAAGGTAAATCTCAGGCTTCGCGTAAAGGTAAAGGAAGACTGGCGCAACCGTGAGGAGCTCATAAAGAGCTTCGGACTTGACTGATCCTGCCGCAGGGCAAGAAAACTTATCGATATGGCACAGATCATAAATACCGACGGCATCGTACTGAAACGAACAGAGGCGGGAGACAGCGGATTTTATCTGAAAGTACTGAGCCCCGTTTACGGCACCATAGATGTTACCGCAAGGGGTGCAAAAAAACAGGGTGCAAAAAATTCCGCCGCATCCCAGCTTCTGGCATGCTCCGGGATGAGCCTGTCGGTCAGCAAGGGCAGATATTATCTTGAATCCAGCGAGATAATAAACAGCTTTTACAATGTCCGGCTCGACGTGGTAAAGCTTTCACTGGCAGCGTATTTTTCACAGATAATACTCACCGTATGCACGGAAAACCAGTCCGCACAGGATATCTACCGCCTTTTCACCAACAGCCTGTATATGCTGGGCAAGGATGATACGGATCCCGAATTCATACGCTTTATCTTTGAGATGCGCATTATGGGGGATATCGGTTTTCTGCCCCGCCTGTTGGGATGTGCCGAATGTTACCGCACAGAGCCCCTCATGTATTTTTCGCCGAAAAGCGGCATCTTCCTCTGCCCCGATCACCTGGGAGACGAGCACGGGTTTATCGGACTTTCCGCCTCTGCCATGGAAGCGATGCGCTATGTCTGTCTTAAAGATATGGAACATCTTTTCAGTTTCAGGCTTTCTCAAAAAGCACTGCGAACGCTTACCCAAATAAGTGAAAAATATATCATTCTTCAGCTTGACAGGGAATTTGATACCCTGAGCTACTACAAAAGGATGCTTTCGGATATGTACACCGTATGTCCCCCCGATCCCTCACCGCAGTAAAACCGGCTGCGGGAAGGGATCTTTTTATGTATCAAAAGGCTGAAAAAACTGCGTATCATCCGACTATCCTACATGACAAAATAAAAACAAATAATTTGTTCAAAATATTTTTCTAAACTTATTGAAATTCACAAAAAAATATGTTATAATTGTATTGTGTTTATTAAATATAGACTATCCGGGCATGAAAAGCGATTTTCAGCCCATGCATATATGGAGGATAAGGTATGAAGAATATACTCTTTGTAGCATCTGAATGTGTACCGTTTATCAAGACTGGCGGCCTTGCTGATGTTGTCGGCACTCTTCCCAAGAAGTTCGACAGGTCTAAATTCGACTGCCGTGTCATCATCCCGAATTACCGCTGCATCCCGGATGAGTACAGGAACAATTTCAAGTATGTCCATCATTTCTATATGGATATGGGGCAGCGCTTTTCAAGCGTCCATGTGGGCATTATGGAATATGAGTATGACGGGATAACCTTCTATTTTGTTGATAACCTGTTCTATTTCGGGGCTGACAGACCCTATGCCGATACCCGCTTTGACATAGAGAAATTCACATATTTCTCCAAAGCTGTAATGGCTATACTCCCGGTTATCAACTTCCGCCCCGATATAATACACTGTCATGACTGGCAGGCAGGTCTTGTGCCCGTTTATCTGCATACCCTTTACAGGGACAATCCCTTCTTTGCAGGGACTAAGACCATATTCACCATACACAATCTCCGTTTCCAGGGTATATGGGATATAAAGACCATCCGTGCCCTCTCCGGACTTCCCGACTGGGTATTCACCCCCGACAAGCTGGAATTCCATGAGGATGCCAATATGCTCAAGGGCGGCCTTGTATATGCTGATATGATCACCACCGTCAGCGAGACCTACGCAGGTGAGATACAGTCGGGCTATTACGGCGAAGGGCTTGACGGCCTGCTCCGCGCAAGGAATCAGTCTCTCTGCGGCATACTCAACGGTATCGACTACAAGGCATATAACCCGGAAACCGATGATGTCATCGCCAAGAACTACACTTCCAAGAACGTGAAGAAGAACAAGGCGATAAACAAGCGCGCACTTCAGGAAGAGCTCGATCTTCCCGTTGATGACAGCAAATTCGTCATCTCCATCATATCGCGCCTTACCAGCCAGAAGGGGCTCGATCTGGTAAGATATGCCCTTGACCGCATACTTGATGACTATACAGAGCTTGTCATAGTAGGTACGGGCGATGCTCAGTATGAGAATCTCTTCAGGGATTACGCCTGGAGGATGCACAATAAGGTATCCGCAAACATCTACTTCAATGAGGCTCTTGCTCACAAGGTCTATGCAGGCTCTGATGCAGTGCTCGTTCCCTCCCTGTTTGAACCCTGCGGCCTTACTCAGCTTATCGCCCTGCGTTACGGCACAGTGCCCATAGTAAGAGAGACCGGCGGACTTAAAGACACTGTCATCCCATATAATGAATATGACGGCACAGGTATCGGCTTTTCATTTGCTAATTACAACGGCGATGAGCTGCTCAATACCATAAACTATGCAAAGCATATCTATTATGATTACCGCAAGGAATGGGACCAGATGGTCATCAGGGGAATGAAGACCGACTATTCATGGGCTACCTCCGCTAAGAAATACGAAGAGCTCTATGAGAGGATAAGCAACTGACAAATGCTCCCTGCCCGCACAGCGGCGCAGGGAGTTTGAGCAGTGATGGATGAAGGAGAAAAGTATAATGAGTGCAACTCTTCTGGTACTTGCCGCAGGGCTGGGTACACGTTTCGGCGGCGGTATCAAGCAGCTGACACCCGTGGGGAAAAACGGCGAACTGCTTATGGAATTTTCCGTGATGGATGCCGTTGATGCAGGCTTTGACAAGGTCATATTCATAATAAGGCGCGATATCGAGGAAGATTTCAAGGAGCTTATCGGCAACAAGATCGAAAAAAAGGTAAAGACAGAGTATTATTTCCAGGATATGGATGTGCTCCCCGGAGGCTTCACATCTCCCGAGGGACGTATCAAGCCCTGGGGCACGGTGCATGCCGTTCTTGCGGCAAAGGAACACCTGAATGAGCCCTATCTGATAATCAATGCAGATGATTATTACGGAAAGAGCACCTACAAGGCAGCCTATGAATACCTTACCGCAAAGGGCAGAAAGCCCGAAGAACAGTGTATGTGCGGGTTTGTTCTGGGAAACACCCTTTCTGAGAACTCCTCCGTCACAAGGGGCGTGTGCACACAGAACGCCGACCACAAGCTGGTGAGCGTTTGCGAAACGTACAGGATCAAGCGTGAAAACGGCGTAGTTATGGGTGATGTAAACGGTGAAAGAACTGCCGTGGATGAAAACAGCCTTGTTTCCATGAATATGTGGGGCTTTACTCCATATATCAACAGCCTTATGGAAGAATGTTTCGCAGGATTCCTGAAAAGGGCGCAGGAAAACGGTACTATCGTAACTGCGGAATATCCCCTGCCCTTTGCAGTGGATGAGCTGATAAAAGCAGGAAAGATAAGTGTGGAGGTAGTTTCCACCCACGAGCGCTGGTTCGGCATGACCATAAAGGAAGATACACAGGATGTTATAAGAGAACTGCAAAAGCTCAGGGAATAACAGGAGAAACACTATGAAAGCCATTATCGCACTGTTACTTTCAATACTGTTGGGACTATCCGGAGCATCTGCGGATAAGACAACCAATACACAGAAGGAAGGAACGCCCGCGGTGATCTCATTCAGTAACGAGATAGGGATCGATCCCGACTATATATCAGAATACAATGTGATCATAGAAGATCCGACTGTCCTTGCATACAGTTCCGTTCTTGACTACGGCAAACAGACCGATCCCCCTGAATGCGGCGGCTCATATAATACATTATTTACGTTCAAGGGACTCAAAGCGGGGACAACTTCCGTAAAGGTAGAAGAACGCTGTGCCGCAGATCCGGGTTATGACCATATATATAAGGCAGTTGTTGACGAGGATCTGAATGTCACTCTTGAAAAGGTCGAGACCGTAACTCCCCAAGAAAACACTGAAAAGCCCGAGCCTGAAACGGCTTTCGTAAGGTTTACCGACGATGTAGGCATCGATCCCGATTATATCTGTGAATACAAGGTAGTGATAAGCGATACAAGAATAGTCGGTTGTGACAAAACGCCTGATCACGGCGAGCCCACAGATGAGCCCGAAGATGGCGGATCGAATTACACAGTGTTTACATTCAAAGGGATAAAGCCAGGTACGACCTCTGTCAGAATAGAGGAGCGCTGCCCGGCAGGCTTTGATCGTGACCATATATACAAGGTCACTGTTGACGAAGATCTTAATGTGACAATGAAAGAAGTCAGGACAATTGATGTGCGTGAAATGAGAATGAATAAAAAGTAAAAATACCTCACCGGGATAATACCGACCCGGTGAGGTATGTGTTTTGTTATTGGTGAAATAAATAAATCTTTTCCTGATATTTCAATAACAGTTGAAGAGTGGTATTGATGAATACTAACGGATATATGGTTGTATTATCATTCAGACATGATCATATAAATATTGATGATATTATATGTGTTGTTCGTAATCTGATGATATTGGAACCAAAAAGATTTAATTCGTCTCTCAAAAATTTCTACCGACTTGGAAAGAACAATTTCTGGGAACAGTTAAGAATAAATCTAACACAAGATGATTATTTTAGTTGTGAAATTGAAAGTGGTAGTGTTTACACAGCCAAAGAATTATTAGTGATATCTTATTTTCCAACTACAAAAATTGTTTTTATAAGAGTTTTTGCTAGAACAGACGATTTAGATGATTTTAAGAAATTTGAAATCAGTATTTCTGATTTTGTTCAAAAGCATTATATTTGTGCAGCATCGTTGAGAACGAGTGAGGAATA
>JAFPYQ010000204.1 GCA_017394475.1 Oscillospiraceae bacterium
AATATCTTCAAAAAACTCGGTTATTCCATTATTCATGCCTTAATTATATCATTCAGTAGTTACTTTGTCCAGTAATTTGTACATCTTGTAATAAAATTGTTATTTTCTTTGCTTGTAATTTTGAAAATTGATTTCCGTGGGGACTGCCCGCCCGACCTTGACATTTATGGATAATTGTGGTACAATTTATTTGTAAACTGCTAAGAGGCAGTAAAAATACTATAAAAAAAGGGATAAATATGTACTCATCGATACAGACATCATCTATAAATAATAAACTCGAAGACCCCGCGTTGCTGGTGGATATCGCGGAGGAAAACTACGCTGCCTACATCCAGGCCGCGGCAGAGGATATAATAAAACACCCTGACTCCCCTATCGTCCTGCTTTCCGGACCATCAGGCTCGGGAAAAACCACTACTGCGCTGCGCATCGCGGATTATATAAAGACCCACGGAGCAGATGCACACGTTCTCTCCATGGATAATTATTTCCTTCCCGTGGACAGCTTCACCGAAAAGACCTTGCCCCGTGACGAGAATGGCGAGATAGACCTGGAATCTCCGCTGCGCCTTGATATAAAGCTGTTCTCGGAGCATCTGCAGATGCTTGCAGAGGGCAAGAGCGTAATGATGCCGATCTTTGATTTCCCGACGCAGTCACGTCCCGCATATACTCCGCTGCACAGGGAAAAGAACGAATTCATGATAATCGAAGGCATACACGCCCTTAATCCACTGGTGACAGGTGATGCAGACAAATTCTGCACCTGTATGTATGTATCTGTCCGTACAAGGATAAGATCGGAGGACGGAGATGTGCTCCATCCCAGACAGATACGCTTAATGCGCAGGCTCTGCCGCGACAAGCTGTTCCGCAAGCGCAATATGAGCGAAGTATTTGAAATGTTTGAAAGCGTTTCGAACGGTGAGGATAAATACATCATCCCCTTCAAATCGAGAGCGGATATAGAGATAGATACATTCATGGCACATGAACCGCCTATCTACAAAGCCATCATCTACAAGGAGCTGCTCGAAAATGTGGTGCAGCTGGAAAAATATCCGAATTACAGCCAGATAGTCTCATTCCTTGATGAGATCGAACCCATAAGCCTTGAATACATCCCCCGTACATCCCTTATCAGGGAATTTGTGGGCGGCAGCACCTTTGACTATTGATGTCGCAAAGTAAGGAGAGGTTTTGATGTCGGTGGCTGAAAAAACAAAAGATGGGGCTGAAAAAGGAAAAGTATCGGTCATCGTCATCATGGAGATACTGATACTTGCCTTCGGTGTGCTTCTGAGCATCGAAGGCAGCGTTCAGGCGCTTCGCGTCACCTTTAAATATGCATGGTGCTTTGTATTTGCGGTTTTCGGTGTGGGGCTCATTGGCGTTCTGATATGGCGGATACGCAAAAGATTCACATGGCTTATAGGCATCGTTTTCATTATCATATACCTTTTCACCGCAGGCTTCGGCTACTTCGTGTGCACTTTAAACAAGGCGCGGATAAAGCGGCTGCAATACTATGAGAGCAAGACCGTCTGTGCCTATGTTGATGATGTGAAGTATTCATGGGACGGGAAAAGCGTCACCTACAACTCCGAGGATCTTATATATGTGAACGGATATCCCGAGCACATAATAAAAGTATATATAGATGATGAGGAGCGAAGCATGGGAGTATACACAGACCCATCCTCACAGGATATCTATCTGGAGATCTACGGCGGGGCAACGGGAGATTATCTGATACTCGCAAAAGAGGATATACAGGATCCCGGACAATGACAGCAGAGTCGGAATAAGCGTGTTTTAGTTACAACATTCATTTCATTCACATACACAGATCGACAGATGCAGAACAAAGACGTATCAAGCGCACTTGCAGGATGATCCGGCATGACGGAAGCGGAAATAGGATATTCGGAAGAAAATATGTGGTACAGCCAAAAAGCCGAGCATTCTGGGTTTACGAATAAACTCAAAGAGATCGTGAACAATGAAGATACAAGAGGAGCGGTACTTGTTGCCACCGATGACGATATCATATCGTATTGGGTGTTGTGGGCAAAATGGTATATCTTATAATGATGAACCCCTGCTTTACCGATACAGCTAAGCCGATCATCGAACTGTGCAGGGAACACCTTCACCTGAACTGACAAAATGCGGGCTTTGTGTGAAATGTCAAAATTCCCACTTAATCCCGCTTTCTTTTTTACATAAATATTATAAAAAAACACTTGTTTTTTCGTTGGAAATTCGGTATAATAATATATGCTGCAGATATAGTACAATGGTTAGTATATCAGCTTCCCAAGCTGAGGATGCGGGTTCGATTCCCGTTATCTGCTCCACTTTTGATGCCCACAAACCGCTATACGATGCGGTTTGTGGGTTTTGCTATTTGCCGAAAAAGCGATTTGTTCTTTATTTGTTCTTTATTCGGAATTTTGTTCTTTACGCTGTTCTTCACACAGCTCAGGGAGCCTGTGTTCTTCTGAACGAAACATCAAGAGCAG
>JAFPYQ010000205.1 GCA_017394475.1 Oscillospiraceae bacterium
TTACAATAGGATAGGTGTGTCATGGATAAAACATATTTCGGGCTCTCTGAAGATATGATCAAAGGGCTTGCAAAGAACCTGGGAATAGAAGATACAGAAGGGAAAAGCCCCGAGGATATCATGCAGCTGCTTATGGAAATGGATAAGAAGCTAAGTAAAAATGTCTCCGAAAAGAAGAAAAAAAGTAAGCCCCATACCTTCTCCCATGAGGATGTGGAAAAGATCATCGCAAGGAGCTATGAGCTGCTGCCACCGCGTCCTGCTGTAAGATTTGCACTGAAAAAGGGAAAGCCCGATATTTTTGACTGCAAGATAGGCGGTGTGCCGTACTTCCCCGTTGATATGGAGTATCCGCACAACCCCATCAATGACAAGGAGCCGCTGTATCTTCTGGCGCAGATCAATTTTGAAAAGATACCCCATATAGAAAACTTCCCCGAAAAAGGTATACTGCAGTTCTATATCTCAGCAGCCGACGGTGAATACGGCATAGGCTACGAGTACCCGAAGCAGTACGGCTTCCGCGTGATATACCACAGTGATATCATAACAGACCGCTCAAAGCTGATGACTGAGAAGGAGCTGAAAAAGGAAGGCATCCTTCCGCTCAGAAAGCTTGATGAATACGCTCTCCCCATACACACCGAATATCTGCTCGATGTTACAGGTACCGAACCTGTGTATCCCACTTCATGGGACAACCGCTATAATTCGGCTCTTATAACAGCGTACAAGGAGATAACAGGCAAAAACGCATACATAAAGGATACTATCCTTCGCTTTGAGCAGGACGAGGACTATATATATGACTGCCTGAGCGATACAGAAAAAGCCCTTCGCGGCGACAATGAGAACTGCCCTGCCGAAGCCTTTATCGGCGGATACCCTTGCTTTACGCAATGCGATCCCCGCAGCGAGGATGATGGCACAGACAGGCTCGATACCGTGCTTTTCGAGCTCGACAGCATATACAGAAATGATGTTTCCGTTGAATGGGGCGACTGTGGCACGGGAGCGTTCCTTATCTCATCGGAAGCTCTGAGGGCTCTTGATTTTTCAAAAGTACTATATAATTACGACTGCTGTTAATGCAGCCCACCGAAAGGACGACAGTTTTGGACTTGAATAATAAGATCAGAATAGCAGGTATCGTTGAGGACTCTATCGTAGATGGTCCGGGACTTCGTATCTCAATATTTGTTCAGGGCTGCCCTCATGCTTGTGAGGGCTGTCACAATCCGCAGACATGGGATTTTGACGGCGGTCATGATATGACCATAGGCGCTATCCTTGAAAGGATAAAGCATGATCCCCTGCTCGACGGCGTTACCTTCAGCGGCGGAGAACCCATGTGCAAGGCAAAGGCTCTGGCATTCCTTGCAAAGAAGTCCCACGAGATGGGGCTCAATGTGATAGTGTATACAGGGTATATCTTTGAATATCTCCTTGAACATGCTGATGATGAGAACGGTTACATGGAGCTGCTCAAAGAGACCGATATACTGATAGACGGCCCCTTTGTCCTTAAAAAGCGTGATCTGGAGCTGAAATTCAAGGGCAGCAGCAATCAGCGCATAATAGATGTAAAGCGTTCACTTGAAGAAGGAAAAACTGTAATATGCGAGCTGTAAAGGGCCTTTCCCGATATACTGCGCAGATGTTCATCATCCTGGCGGTGCTGTTCGTCTTCTGCTCCTGTTCGGATAAGGAGCCAAAAATCGGCGGGAACTACACTCTGACGCTGAACAGCGCTCCTGAGAACCTTGACCCGCAGATGGCATCGGACAATGCTTCCTTCAATATCATAAGGAACACCTTTGCCACCCTTGTGGATATAGATGACAACGGAATAGTTGTCCCGGGTGCAGCGCAGAAATATGAGATATCCGAGGATGGACTGCTCTACACCTTCACGCTGCGTGAGGGCATAGTCTGGAAGGGAAAGGGCAGCAAGGAAAAGCCCCCTCTCACCGCAGATGACTACATCTTTGCCATAAAGCGCATATATGATGACACCACCTGTTCACCCTATAAGTATCTGTTCAGTCAGATAGAGAATATCGACCTCATAGGCAATGGCAGCGCGGGGATATATGCCAAGAACGCACGCACGCTGTGCATCAGGCTCACAGCACCGGACTGTGACTTCCTGAAAAAGCTGGCTCATCCTGCAGCATCTCCCTGTAATGAAAAGCTGTTCCTGTCCACGCAGGGGCGTTACGGGCTTTCTGCTGAGGATACATATTCATGCGGGGCGTTCTATATTTCCGAGTGGAACTACGACCCTTACTGGACGAACAACCATGTCACCCTCACCCGTATAAAGGAAAACTCATCGGAGGGCTATGTCACCTATCCTGAATCTGTGGATATGCTCATCAAGCCCGGATCGGAGACCGATATCTACCTTTCCCCCGTACAGATACCGACTAAAAAGGGACATAACGTAAAGGAATATGTGACCTCCACAGCCACCCTCATATTCAATACCGAGCGCAAATTTGCGGATACAGATGTACAGAAGGCAGTCTTTGACTACATAACCCGAAGTGGCTTGCTGGGAAACGAATATTCGGAAAACATCGCCTGCGGGTACAGCCCGCCCTGCATAACATCGGTGGATATGGCAGCGGGAGCGGATACTTTCTCATCTGTCTCCTTTGATTCAGACCCTCACGCACTCATCGCCCCCCACCTTGAATATGACAAGCTGGATTATCAGGTCATACTCATCAGCAGCGAATACTCCTCCCCCGATCTGGCATTTGCCATATCCGACAAGCTTGAAGAGCTGGAATACTATTCCACCGTGGCAGTATGCGAACCTGATGAATTTGAAAGGCGCTTTGCCGAAAGGGATTTTGACCTTTGCATCTACCCCGTAAAGGCAGAATACAATTCACTGAACAGCTTTTATGAACGCCTTATCGCCGCTGCAGGGATATCCTCCCCCGATGCCCTTGTTTATCTGGGTTCCATGACAGACCCTTCCGCCAAGATAGGGCTTGCCAGGAATTTTGAGACCGACCTGTACAAAGCACGCACCGCACTCCCGCTCACATATGAAAAGATCTATGTGGTATCCGACGATGATATATACGACCATTGGTACGATCCCTGTACTGACACCTTTTTCCTCAAATACATGAAGGGAAAGGCATGATATGCTTTGACCGATTTACTGCGAAAGGACAACATCATGCAGAAAAGACAGATAACAGACAGAAACGGAAAAATAATATACTGGTGCTCAAAACAGCCCGACCCCTCAAAGGACACATTATTCTTCCTTCATGGGCTGACCGCAGACCACACCATGTTCATCGAACAGATACGCCATTTCTGCCGCTCATACAACATCATCGTATGGGATGCGCCTGCACACGGTATGTCAAGACCTTACCGCAGATTCACATACGAAAATGCCATTCACGGGATGAAGGCGATACTCGACGAATGTAAAGTATCGCAGGTGATACTGATAGGTCAGTCTATGGGCGGGTTCCTGTCCCAGTCCTTCATCAGCAGATACCCCAATATGGCAAAGGCATTCATATCCATAGACTCCACACCCTACGGTGACTATTACTCCGATACCGATCTCTGGTGGCTCAGACAAGTGGGATGGATGTCCATGCTGTTTCCCGAAAAACTGCTGAAAAGCTCTGTTTCCGACCAGACAGCCTTTACAAAGGCAGGGCGTGCCAATATGTCCTCCATACTTGCAAAATACGGTAAGAAGGAGCTTTGCCGCCTTATGGGAAAGGGCTATACCGAATTCATCGCGGAAAACAGAGAGCTTGACATCCCCTGCCCCGTACTGTTGATAGTAGGCGTACATGATAAGACCGGCAAAGTACAGCAGTACAACAGGGAATGGTCAAGGAGAACGGGATATCCGCTGAAAATGATACCGCATGCGGCTCACAATTCCAATGTAGACGCTCCCGAAGCGGTAAACCGCTGCATCGAGGAATTTCTTGACAAATAAAGAATGTATAAAAACTCGCTCATCTCAGGATGAACGAGTTTTTATCGTTATCTCATCACCAGGATATACTTGCCGGGGATATAATCCGCAAGTATAACCTTGTCATTGCCGGTATAGAATTTGATCCCGTCACGATATGCCCTGCCCGCATCGATCGTCAGGATGACAGGCTCCGGATCGCGCCTCCTGCCTACACTGACAGCGGTACCGATATCGGCCGAAAGGTGTACATACTGCCTTTTCATGGGCTTCAGTCCTTCCTCCATGATATTTGACAATGCCCTGTGTGTTGTGCCGTGATAAAGCGTATCGGGCGGTACTGTCGGGTCTTTGGATATATGCACCGGCACTGTATGTCCATATAATGCGCGTATCATGCCGCCTTGTATTTCGTGACGCTTCTTTTCGGAATTATCAATGATATACTTAAGATCATCAACGGTTATCATCCTGTCATAGCTGCTGTCCTCGTTGATGGCAGCAAGCAGCTGTTCAATCAGCACATAACCGTCAGGATCAAGTTCAAGTTCATATTCCCAGGGAGCATGTCGGAGAGCATAGGATATCTCCTTGCTGAGCTTTGTGTAGTCTATCATAAGTTTTCTATCCCTTCAGTCTCAAAAAAGTATCATCGCTCTGTACTTATCTTTTCTATCTTACAGCTATGCTCTTTGGTCTTGTCATCATAGTTTATCCCCACAAGGATCATCTCACCGGAATAGTCCTCGAGCACTTTCGGGTAATCCCTGTTTTTTATCTGAGTTATAGCAGCATCTGCTGTCTTGTTCCATTTGAGCTCGACTATTATGGCAGGATCGGGGTTGCGTTTTTTCGGGATGAACACCACATCAGCTATGCCCTTACCCGAAGGCAGTTCCTCCACCTTCATGTATTTATCCACACACACGATATACGCGAATTTAATGACATAACGCAGAGCCTGTTCATCATTGTAAAATGTGGGCGCATATTCGGACTTGCGGATATTCTCGATAGCCGAAAGTACTTTGTCCTCATTGCAGTTCATCGTATCTTCAAGCAATTTTTCGGAGGTATTGACCAATGAGAGCAGTCTTGTAGCTGTTTTTGTATTCAAAAGGCTGTCAAATTCAATTCTTATCTCTTCATTCGGTATCCTTACTAAGGATGTATCTTCGTTGTAGGTAAGATATCCCAGATGTATCATAAGGGTGAGGACATCATCCTTAGATCTGAAGGTAACGAGATCATTATCAAAATTATCGGTATTGACCTCCAGTTCTTCGCCTGCAATAAGCCTCAGAACAGACTGTTGAAGTCCGTCAAAGTTCATATTGATGTATGTTTCAAGGGATTCGGAAGCCGAGGTCTTTTTCCAGTATGAACGAAGTTTCCCTCTCTGTATCGCCTCCATTACAGAATAAGGGTTATACACATCTATGGCATTATCCAAAGTATACCCGTCATACCACCATTTCATCCGCTCAAAATCCATGCCCGACTTATCGCAGAGAGCGCGGACTTCCGCCTCATTGAAGCCCATGAATCCTGCAAATTTTCCCGGTGAGAGAACGGTATATTCCCTGAAATCGGAAATGGCTGATTGTGATCTGTTCTTTTTTATCGGCAGGATACCTGTCATATATGCTGCAGCTATGCAGTCGGGGGTAAATGTGGAGCTCTTGAAAAAGCTCCTCAGAAGTTCCAGATATTTCTGCTGTATCTTATCATCATGGGGAAATTCACGGATAACAGCATCCCATTCATCTATTACAAAAACTATCTTCCTCTTTGTCCGCATTACAAGATCATACATAACATCGGATACATGCCTTGTAATATCTATATCCGGATAGAGTTCGCCAATATCTTTTTTTATATACAGACACAGGTCTTTTACAAGGTCGCCTGTGTTGCTGTCTTCAATGTTGAATCTGGACACTATCTCCGTCATATCCAGCCGCAGTACATTATATTTATTTATATTTTCCTCATATTGGGGAGCCTTTGATATATCAAGTCCGTCAAACAACTCATGAGAATCTGTGGAACAATCATAATATGCACATATGGTCTTGGCAGCATAGGATTTTCCGAAACGACGGGGGCGGCTGACGCATATAAGTTTATTGGTCGTATTGATCGCGCTGTTCAGGATCTCAAGAATACCTGTCTTGTCAACATAATTGTCTTTTACTATCTCTACAAAGGCATCATTTCCCGGATTCAGATATCTTCCCATATGAGCACTCCCTTTCACATAACTTATTTCCTATTCTATCATATTTTGACCTATAAATCAATACACAAAACAGATTTTTCTCATGGCCGGATACTATCAGACTGATACCATACAATCCAAAGACCGCTCTGTGGACAGAGCGGTCTTATTTGCACCCTTTTCGGATGCAAAAACAGTTATTATTTGCCTATATAGCGTATACACAGCATAGTAAGGTCATCGAACTGCGGAGCCTCTTTCACAAATCCGTCTACTGCCTTGCTGACTCGTTCAAGGACATTTTCGGGCGTGTCGTTCTCTGCGCTGTTCAGAGCATCCAAAAGCCTGTCGGTGCCGAAAAGCTCGTTCTCAGCATTGGTGGCCTCTGCAACACCATCGGTATAGAGGACCAGGATAGAACCCTTTTCAAGCTGCACTTCGTAA
>JAFPYQ010000023.1 GCA_017394475.1 Oscillospiraceae bacterium
ATAAGGCCCGTTGGTCAAGAGGTCAAGACGACGCCCTTTCACGGCGTAATCATGGGTTCAATTCCCGTACGGGTCACCAATATCAGGATGGATGCATGCCATCCGTCCTGAAGATATCATATTCCGTGGAGAAGTCGCCTAGCCCGGTTTATGGCGCACGACTGGAACTCGTGTATGCGTTGATAGCGCATCGAGGGTTCGAATCCCTCCTTCTCCGCCAAAGAAAACTCACTGTATCGGCTGATGATGCAGTGAGTTTTTTGATATTATTTAAGACGTACAAAACAGTGCTGCTGAATGGAGTATGTCATGCGTATAGAGACCCCACGCCTTTTCCTTCGGGAAATGGATGAGAATGACTTTGATGCACTTTACAAGGTGCTTTCCGACAGGGAGACGATGATACATTATCCCTGTGCATTTGATGAAAAGATGGTGCGGGGCTGGATAGAAAGAAATATCGAGAGGTACAGGATATTCGGATTCGGACTGTGGGCGGTCTGCCTGAAGGAAAACGGGGAAATGATAGGCGACTGTGGGCTCACGATGCAGATTATCGGCGGGACGATAAAGTCTGAGATAGGCTATCATATAAGGCGTGATATGCAGCGCAGGGGATATGCGAAGGAAGCTGCTGAAGCCGTGCGCGACTTTACTTTTGAGACTCTGCCCTTCAATGTGATATTCTCATATATGAAATACACAAATATCCCTTCGGCGAATACTGCCATGTCATGGGGATGCAGGCTTGTGGATGAATTTGAGGATGAAGTGAATGATATAACCAAGGTCTATGCCATAACAAGAGAGGAATGGAACCGCCTCAGACAGGCCATCGAAAAAGGGGGCTCCTCATAAATGGCGTCAGTGCGTCATGGATGCTCTATCCCGGATCCCTGCATCAGAAGCGTGTTATAACTGCCCATAGAGGCCCTTTTTTACGGCCGCTTGTTGCCGGACATACTGTATTTCCTCATAAGCATACCCAGGAACAGAGGCTGCAGGAAATAGGCGAGAACGAAACCTACTACCATACATACCGCAAAGGACAGCCATACCTCTTTGATGAATACAGGCTTTTGCGCAAGCATATTGCTGCGGGCTTCGGTCATGGAATCGATGCCTTTCTGCATCTCGGCAAGACCGTTCTGCTGATCTGCGATACCCTTTTCCTGATCCTTCGCCCCATCTCTCATGGACTGCGCTGCCTCTGTGAGCCCTGCGATGCCGCCTTCCATTTCGGCGATACCGTTCTGCATCTCACCTACGGCAGTTTCCATCTCCTTTATGTTCGCTATAAGACCGTCCCTTTTGTCAGTCATCTGTGCTGAATTTTCGGCGTCATCAGTCTTTACAATATCGTCTTCAAGGTCCGAGAGATCGTTTTTTGCAGTTTCAAGCAGTGCGGTCATTTCCTCCTGTTCTTCTGTGAGCGCATCGCGTTGCGCTTCAAGCTCCGCCCTTTCGCGGTCTTTGGCATCTGCTTGCGCCATGAGCTCATCATGCTCTGCTATAAGAGACTGATTTGTCTGTGAAAGTGAGGCCTGTTGTGCTGTGAGATTATCTATCTTTGCACTAAGAGCCGCTGCCTCTTTGTCTATGCCCATTGCCGCAAAAGATGTCATGGTATAGCACATTATAAAGGTCATGATGGGAGTGTAGACGATATCGGACACCAGCGCGGAAATGATCTTTGCCTTCGCAGTCTCTGGGGCGGCACCGAATTTCTGGCACACCTTGTCCGAAAGGGGCTTCATAGGAACGATAAAGCCTATGATAATGGATATGACAAAGCTCACTGCAAAGCTAATGAGCCAACTCTGCACGGTGAAATGCCCCGAAAGCAGCGTACCGCACAGGGACATGCATAAACTCATGGACAGACCCATAAGCAGACCCATCAGTATACTTATTTTTTTTATATTACCTTTCATGTCGTTTTCTCCCTGTTTTTATGAGACCGAAGTTATATCTCAGAGCAGCCCTTTGCGGTCCTGTGCGGGGAAAGGGCAGCCTGTATTTGTTTTATGGAATGGTTATGTGCAGATTGCACAATACTATCTAATATTAATATTACCATATTTGAATATATATGTCAATGTATTGAATATAATTTATCGCAAATTGCCGATATTTAGGCGAATTGACGAAAAACAGCGAGCTTTTTTGTGGGTAAACGATAGTGAGTATATCTGTCGGATGCTTTATGATAAGGGGAATGTGCTGACAGGCGACGCTTTATGAAAATGCTTTTGTAGGATATGACGGTCATCTCGGATGGTTATTTGGGCACAAGCCCGATTTTGTCTGTTGAAAGCCATCCTCTGCGGGGGTATAATATATGATGATGCAGGAAGATGACAGCGCCCGTGCCTTGAGATCATAGGAACGACCCGAAAGTGTACATAAAAACGGTTTTTTGGACAAAAATTGGATAAATTTTTTGTTAATACATATAAAAAAGTCTTGATTTTTTCGTAAAAAAGTGCTATACTAAATCACAGTTTTGTTTTTTTGCGGACGACTGTATGAAAAATAAGCTCTTTCACTTCAATGATGATATAGACAGCAGTATATGGTGGCTGCTGAAACGTGCCGCCATAGCAGATGCTGTTATCTTTCTGCTCTGCATCCCGCTTTACGGGATCAGCGTTGAGATAGCTCTGGGTCTGCTGCTGGGGACTGCGGCCATGACCGTAAATATGCTCCTGCTGGCGTACAGCGTTATCCACAGCGTGGACAGGGGGAGCGAAAAACGCGCAAAGCGCTATATGTTCTCCTTTTATCTCATACGTTTCACGATAATGGGAGCGGCACTTGCAGCGGGCTTTACGTTCAGCATTTTCAACAGCGTTTGCACCTTCATCCCTCTCCTGTATCCCAAGGTGTTCTATACGAGCATAGGTGTCAAGGATGAAGTGAAGTTCAGGCTTGAAAATAAATTCGGAAAAAAGGATAAGAAAAACTGACTGTGCGAAAGTGAAGTGATATAAAACGTGAACGGAACAGGTTACAACA
>JAFPYQ010000206.1 GCA_017394475.1 Oscillospiraceae bacterium
GGCGGTGTTCAGGGTGACATTGTCCACACATTCATCCACCTTAGCTCTGAGGGCTGTGGCCATTGCGATAAGGTCGTCGTCGAACTCGCCGCTCTCCCTTTCGGTGGGCAGAGTGCCGCCGAAATACTTGTCAGCCATTGCGACTGTGCGGGACACAAGGTTGCCCAGATCGTTGGCAAGGTCGGTGTTTATTCTTCCTATCATTATCTCGTTGGAGAAGTTGGAGTCCGAACCGTAGGGCATATCGCGGAGCATCTGGTAGCGCACCGCGTCAACGCCGTATCTTTCGCCGAGTATAAAGGGATCTACCACATTTCCCAGGGACTTGGACATCTTAGCGCCGTTGAAGGTTATCCAGCCGTGGCCGTAGAGTCTTTTCGGCAGGGGGACATCGAGCATCATGAGGATCGCAGGCCACACGATGGAGTGGAAGCGCACGATCTCCTTTGCGGTCATGTGGATATCCGCAGGCCAGTATTTGTCAAAATCATCGTATGTGCTGTTCTCATAGCCCAGAGCACTTATATAGTTGATGAGCGCATCGAACCATACATATACGGTGTGCTTCTCGTCAAAGGGAACGGGGATGCCCCATTTTACGGTGGTCCTGGATATGCACAGGTCTTCCAGGCCGTCCTTGACGAAATTGTTTATCATCTCGTTCACGCGGGATTCGGGGCGGAGATAGTCGGTGTTCTTGAGCAGGTCGATTATCCTGTCGGTCATAACGGAGAGCTTGAGGAAGTAAGCCTCCTCCTCTGCCTCGATGACATCTCTGCCGCAGTCGGGGCATTTGCCGTCAACGAGCTGGGTCTCTGTCCAGAAGCTCTCGCAGGGAACGCAGTATTTGCCGCGGTAGGTGCCCTTGTAGATATAGCCCTTGTCATAGAGCTTTTTGAATATGTTCTGTACGGTCTCTATATGATAGGGGTCTGTGGTCCTCACATAGCGGTCGTAGCTTATGCCCATATAGCTCCAGAGGCGCTTGAAGTTGGCAACGATGCCGTCAACATACTGCTGGGGGGTCAGTCCCTCTGCCTCTGCCTTCTGCTGTATCTTTGCACCGTGTTCGTCTGTGCCTGTCAGGAACATTACATCTGCGCCCTGCATCCTTCTGTAGCGGGCTATGGAGTCACAGGCGACGGTGGTGTATCAGTGTCCGATATGGGGGTTTCCGGACGGGTAATAGATGGGTGTGGTTATATAAAATGTTTTAGACATTGTAGATATCTCCTTGGATCATATATTAACAGGGGCGGCTTATCAGGCCGATAAGCTCGGAAATGTTCTCTATCCTCACGTCTGTGCAGCCTTCCAGCTCATCGAAGTCATCATAGTGGCCGCTTGGAACGCCCACTGTGAAAAATCCCGCCTTGCGAGCGGTCTGTGCAGCGTGGGGAGAATCCTCCACCACTGCGGTGGACATGGGAGTGGAGCCCATTTTTTCCGCACAGCTTATGTAGATATGGGGGTCGCTTTTTCCCGTTCCGACCTCATCGGAGGTGATAAGGAACTCAAAGTGCCCGTCTATGCCGTTTGAGATGAGCACTGCCTCTGCGAGTTCTCTTGAATTTGATGTGGCAACGCACATTCGTATCTTATGCCTTGACAGCTCTGCAAGGGTCTCACGGACACACGGCATCAGCTCTATCTCATGAGTGTACTTGTGCCGCACTATCTCCGTTATCTCCTCGGCTATCTCCTTGTCGGACATATCCAGGCTGTATTCGCGGCGGATGTACGAACAGGCATCCTCAAAGGTGAGCGTCCTCAGAGCGTAGGAGAGCTCGGGAGAATACTCGTGGCCGTGGTTGTTGAGGAAGATCATGTCGCTTTCCGCCCAGACGCCCATGCTGTTGACAAGTGTGCCGTCAAGGTCGAAAATTACCGAATCTATCATTATAAAAGTTTCCTTTACGAAAAAGGCGCGTATCAGCTTATGGCAGCCGCCAGAGCGGTACCCGATCCCACTGCAAGCCCTATGGCTGTGAGCAGTGCCTCGGTGAGGGAATATATCCCGGAGTAGAAATCCCCGGAGATAAAGTCGCGCATGCAGTTTGTTATGGCGACGCCCGGTACCATCGTAGTGGCAGCGCCGATTATCATTTTGTCAAAATGGGGGACAGCCCCCATGGACTGGCACCATACGGCGATAAATGATATCACCATGGAGCTCACTACCGATTTGAAGAAGGTGCTGGCCTGCACGCTGTTCAGCTTATCGTTTATGAGCTTTATGAGCATTGCCAGCACTGCGCCTATGAGTGCTTCTATGATGCCGCCGCCCACCGCAAAAGTGGCAGCAGCCCCCACCAGGAAAAAGCTGGCATATACCACGGTGGTGGGGTATACGGGGCGGGAGTTTATATCATTGAGTTTTTCCTTTATGCTCTGTGCATCGGGCTTGCGGGAACAGACCCAGCGGGACAGGTTGTTGTATGCCCCGACTCTGTCAAGATTTGTTTTCCTGTTCCCCACCGCCACCGACATGGTGACGGGAGTGCCGCTCCTATCCTGTATGGTGATGATGAAATTCGCAGGCGTGCAGTAGATCTGCGCACGGGGTTTTGAGTATGCCCTGCATATACGGCGGATGGTGTCCTCAACACGGTGTATCTCTGCGCCGCAGCTTATCATATATTTTGCGAAGTAGGAGCAGATCTGCACCAGTTCACATTCGGTCAAGACTACACCGCCTTTCACTTACAGACGATCAGATGAACCCGCCGTCTACTCTTAGTATCTGCCCTTTGATGAACTCCGAGGAAGGGCTTGCATAAAATCTGACCGATGCAGCTATATCCGAAGGAGTTCCCAGCCTTCCCACGGGAGTCTCTTCCGCGAGTCCGGCCATGGTCTGCTCATCATAGCAGCGGTTCATATCCGTATCTATCACGCCCGGGGCTATGCAGTTCACCGTTATGCCCGATGGTGCGACTTCCTTTGCGAGCGCTTTGGTAAAGCCGATGAGTGCGGCTTTTGATGCACTGTATGCGACCTCACAGGAGGCGCCTGCCTCCCCCCACATAGAGGATATGTTGATGATCCTTCCGTATTTGTTGCGGATCATGGCGGGGAGAAGGGCGTGGGTGAAGATATATGCGCCCTTGCAGTTCACATCGAATACCTCATCCCATTTATCGGGAGGAAGATCCTGCAGAAGCGAGGTGTGGGCGATGCCTGCATTGTTCACCAGCACTGCAGCCCCATCTCCCACAGAAGATGCTATCTCATGGGCTTTTTCAAAGTCGCGGACATCGCAGCGTATCATTTCGATGCCGTCTGCACGCATCTGCTGTGCCTGTTCTTCACTTTTTACATAGGTGCCCACCACACGAAAGCCGGCTTTTTTCAGCTCGTATGCCGCGGCCTTGCCTATGCCCCGTGATGCGCCTGTTATTACTGCTGTTTCCATAGTGTCCCATACTGCAGAAGTCCGGGAGTACCGCCTGGAATGCGGCTGTCCCGGAACGCTCGGATCATTATCCTTCGTATTCTACTATGCGGATGCTCTCTATCATGACCTGCTTGAGAGGCTTGTCGTTCTCATCCGTTTCCACCTTGGAGATGGCCTGTACAACGTCATAGCCCTCGAATACCTGTCCGAAAACGGTATATCCGCCGTCAAGGAAAGGAGTGCCGCCCTTTTCGTTGTACATATCCTTTACGTTCTGGGGAACGTCATAGTTATCCATAGGGCCGCCGTAGATATATCCGATATCCGTGTTCACTATATAGAACTGGGAGCCGTTGGTGGAAGTGGAGCCGGAATTTGCATAGGCCACAGCACCGCTGAAATGATAAAGTCCTTCGGGGATGCCGCCGTCAAATTTGTCGCCCCACATGGACTGGCCGCCTGTGCCGTTTCCTCTGGGGTCGCCGCCCTGGTTCATGAACTGGGGGATGATGCGGTGGAAAATGAGCTCGTCATAGTAGTTCATCTCCGCAAGGCCCACAAAGTTTTCCACTGCCTTGGGAGCAGCCTCGGGGAACAGCTTTATCTTGATGGTGCCGTAGTCCTTTACTGTGATGACTGCTATCTTCTCACCCTTCTGAGGAGGTATGAAATTCAGTATCTCCGCGCTTTCTGCGGAAGAGGGCGCCGCTGTTTCCTGTACCTGTGCTGCGGTGGTCTGTGCATCCGTTGACTCGCCTGTGGTGGCAGTGGTGCCGGTGCCCGTCCCGCATGAGGAGAGCACACCGCAGAGTATCACCGCAAGTGCGGCGGAAAATAATCTTTTTGTGTTCATTTCTTTCATTCTCCTGTTATCTTATCTATATGACCGCCTGTCCGGCGAGATCATGCTTTGAGTACCTCTATCTGGCGCTTGAGCTCCCTTGACTGGCTGGTGAGCTCCTCGCAGGAGGCTGCTGTTTCCTCGGCAGTAGCGGAGTTTTCGGAAACGACGCTTGAAATGCGTTCAAGTGCGTTGGTGATCTGGTCGATATCCGCAGCCTGCTCAGAGGAGCTGGCGGAGATAGCCTCAACAAGGCGGCTGGTCTCCTTTGCACGGCGTGTTATATCGTCCATTGAGTCGGCTACCTCCGAAACCAGCTTCGAGCCCTCGGTGACAGCCTCTGAGGTGGCTGTTATCAGGGAAGCGGTCTCCTGAACGGCTTCGGCAGATTTTGAGGCGAGGTTGCGTACCTCATCGGCAACGACTGCAAAGCCCTTGCCTGCCGCACCTGCCCTTGCCGCTTCAACTGCGGCATTGAGTGCCAGGATATTCGTCTGGTATGCGATACTGTCTATGGCCTTGATGATGCCCGTTATCTGCATGGACTTCTCCTCGATCTCCTTCATGGCCTCGGTGAGCTGTCCCATGGATGCGTTCTGTTCCACCGCACTGGTCTCCACACCTGCGGAGAGCCTTCTTGCGTTCCGGGCATTGTCGGCGTTCTTCCTGGTCTTGGCAAGAACGGAGTTTATCCTCTCGGAGAGTTCGTCTATGGCGGCTGCCTGTGTCACAGAGCCGTTGGCGAGGACCTGGGAGCCCGCTGTCATCTGCTCTGAGCCCGTGTAGACCTCCTGGGAGGAACGGGTTATGCCGTTGACTATATCCGAAAGGCGGCTGTTTATCTTGCCGAATGAGCGGTTTATCGCCTCAAAGTCCCCCTTGTACTCGATGGAGGGCTTTGCAGTGAAGTCGCCGCCTGCCATGCTTTCGAGGACGCGGCTTATATCTTCTATATATGTATTGAGGGTATGCTTGGTGTTCTGCAGAGACAGGGCGAAGTCGCCTATCTCGTTGTTGGGCATCTTCTTGCTGAAATCAGGGATGCCCAGATTTCCGTTGTCCATTTCAAGTGCCAGGTCACGGGCTTTGATGATGGGCTTCACGGCTATCTTGCGAAGCTGCGCCGTTACAAAGATATATGATATGAGTATGATGACAAGTGCCACGCTGACGGATGTGGTCACCATGAACGCCCTTGCCTGGTCGCTCTCTACTGTGGGCATGCCTGCAAAGAGCACGACGGATCTGCGTCCGTAGATATCCGTGAGCCATGATACCGTGGCAAGGTATTTCTTGCCGTCTATCTCTGTGAGACCGCTGAAAGTGTCTTCTTCATCCAAGGCGGTGAGCACGTTTTCCGGCAGGGGGATGGCGGGGATCTCACCGTCATCATTTTCGGGTGCTAAGGTAGAGGTGGCTATGGTATAGCCTGCTTTCGGATCTGACAGGTCGTTTGCGGTGAAATAAGCCGCATCACATGTGGTCATGAATTTCATGCTCTCAAGCTCTGTCTCATCGGAAAGGTCGTATCCCAGCACGACTGCGCCCACTATCTCGCCGAAGCCTGTCTTATAGTTCACGGGGGCGATATAGATAGCACTCAGCGGTACATTCTTATCGCTGTAATAACCGTAGGTGATCTGACCCTGCAGTGCACGGCTCACATCGAACTCTGCCAGCTTGCAGTTGTCTGTTGACCATACGCGTTCGCCGTCTGCATTGGTGAAAAGGCAGTACACGTTCTCGCTGGCATCGGTCTTGAGCCATATCTCATTGAGAGTGGCAACATAGCCCCTTCTTATGGTAGCTGCAGCTCTGCCGTCGGTCTCCCACAGCATATGTATATCGCGGAGCTCATTGATATGCTTTTCGTTATTTGAGCGGAAAACATTCATCCCCACGGAAGTTACCTTGGTAAATGTCTCGTCGTTCTGTTTTGAGCCGAAAATAACGGATATAGTGACTGATATGGCAAGAGCTAAGACGATCATTGCCGAAACGGTCAGACACAGTGTCCTTTCAAGCCTTCCCACTCACTCACCATCCTTTCTGCGATCCGATATTCTGTCGGATAAAAAAGACAATTATACACATTAGATTTTACCACAAATATACAATTATGTCAAGTATATTTTCCGCAGATAGCAGCAGCCGTACATTCCGTGAGGCCGTATTCGGGTAAATGGATCGGGCGGCCCGATTTCGAATAAAATGATTTCGTCAAAATCCACAATATATATTGCCGTACCTTGACATTTGTATCCAAAATAATTATAATATAATTATCTGTCGGCATTTTTCGACAGGGCTTTTTATGGATAGCCGGAAAAATACAGATCTGCGTATACGGGCTCCGAGCCATTGGAATAACAGCCCGATACCGCTCACAGACGGGGTGATAGAATGTCCGATAACGTACAAGACGATAGCCGCAGAAAGAACGGTACAAAGAACTTAAAGCAGCAGATAACCATAAACATCAACAGCGATGTTATAAATTTTTTCAAGGATATGGCGAATTCCTCGGGGATACCCTATCAGACACTGATAAATCTGTATCTTACCGACTGTGTCAAGCAGAACAGGAAGATAGACCTGTCGTGGACATAACGGGGAATGAGTGATACGATACCGATATGATGAACATAAAACCGATGAAAAAGCGGCGCAAACGTCTTTTCAAGCCCAAGAGGGGGTATAAGATAAGGCACCGCGATGATGATATATTCAAGACCGTGGCAAGTGTGCTGGGCTTTGCCGTGCTGGTATTCGTGGGATTTTCCGCAGGAAAGCCCATCTTTGAATATCTCGACCGCAGCGCCAATCAGCCTTCTTCCTCGGCAGTGACGGAAGTGACCCGGACAGCCCCGCAGCAGACAAGGCCTGTGCCTTCGGAGACTTCCATGACACATGAGCGTACAAGTGCTGTCCATCCGCAGATGGAGCTTGTGGATGAGGGCATGGCCATGATGCTCGACACCTCTGCACTAATGAGCAGAGATGCACTGTCCGAGGCGCTTGAAAAGATATCCGTACAGCCCGATATATCCGGGGCGATAATCCCCATGAAGACCGCGGGCGGCACATACTGGTATGCCACCGACAACAGCGTTGTGGCAACGGCTGAAAGATCACCCGTAAAGGGCAGGCTCACCGCGGCGGAGATAGCAGATGAGTGTATAACTCACGGACTGCGCCCTATGGCGTATGTATCGGTGCTCACGGATAACAATGTATATGGCAGTGAGCGCATAGGTGCATATCACACCGATGACGGCAGGGCGTGGTTCGACGGGAACCCGAAGACAGGCGGCAAACCCTGGCTCTCTCCGGATAATGAGGATGCGCAGACACTGCTCTGCGATCTGATGACAGAGCTCGGCATGGCGGGTTTTTCCGATATAATCTGCGATGATTTCATCTATCCCGGGTTCAGCAGCTCAGACCTGGGCTATGTGGGCGAAAAATACGCTCCGGGGTCTGACAGAGGGAAATACCTTACCGCCCTGGCGCGGAAAATGACCGCAGCTGCACAGGCTGCAAATTCGGATACGATCATAGTCCTGAGGGCGGGAGAGATCGTGAGCGGAAAGTCGGAGATATACAATGCAGGCGGGTTTTCCGCTATGAGAGCGGCTGTATCTCTGGATGACAGGGACACATTCTCCATAGAGGGCTATGGGGAAATGAGCAGATATGAGAAAATAAACGCAGTTTTTGCACTTGTAAAGGACAGCACCGGTGACACACAGGTAATGCCTATGATAGGACTGGGCGGGCTTTTTGCCGAGGAAGTGGGCAACGCTCTTGCGCCTATGGGCTATGACAAGTGGCTGATAGTGACGACAGGAACATGATGATATGAGTGAAATGAGTTTTACCGAAAAGGTGCGGGAGCTCCTTTCTGAGCGTGAGGCTCCGCCGCTGTGCTGTGTGCAGTCCTTCGGCTGCCAGCAGAATGTGCTGGACGGGGAGCGCATAACAGGCATACTCCTTGAGATGGGCTGCGGCCATACCGATGATATCGCGGAGGCGGATATCATCATCCTCAACACCTGTGCGGTGAGGGAGAATGCGGAAAAGCGCATATACGGCAATCTGGGGGAACTGAAGCACAGAAAGGAAAAAAAGCCCGGTCTTATCATAGGCTTATGCGGCTGCATGGCACAGAAAGAGGGCACGGCAGATATCATCCGCAGGTCATACGGATTTGTGGACCTTGTGTTCGGCACCTATGCCTCAGCAGAGCTGCCACGGCTCATGTACGAGGTGCTCACCAAGAAAAAGGGCACGGTGGTGGATACCGGGGTGCGCCGCGATGAATGTCCCGAGGGGCTGCCCGTCCACAGGACAGTGAGCTACAAGGCGGGCGTATCCATAATGTACGGCTGCAACAACTTCTGCACCTTCTGCATAGTCCCCTATGTAAGGGGACGGGAGCGCAGCCGCGAACCGCAGTATATCATAAGCGAGATACGCTCCCTTGTGGAGGGCGGCTGCAAAGAGATAATGCTGCTGGGTCAGAATGTCAATTCCTACGGCAGAGGACTTGAAGAAAAGATAGATTTCCCCGGGCTCCTGCGCAGGATAGATGATATGGATGGGGATTTCAGGGTTCGTTTCATGTCCCCTCATCCCAAGGATGCCACCAATGAATTCTTTGATGTGATAGCTCACAGCAGGAAGATATGCCGTTCGGTGCATCTGCCGCTGCAGTCGGGCAGTGACCGCATGCTAAAGGCCATGCACCGCAGCTATTCAAAGGAAAAATACCTTGAAATGGTGGATTATGCGCGGAAGGTCAGCCCCGGGCTCTCCATCACAACGGATATAATAGTCGGGTTCCCCGGAGAGACCGAGGAGGATTTTGAGCAGACCCTTGATGTCATGCGCAGGGTGAAGTTCGACAATATATATTCCTTTATATATTCAAAGCGCAGCGGCACAAAGGCGGCTGTGATGGAGGACAGCACTCCCGAGGCGGAAAAATCCCGCAGGATGACGCGCCTGCTGGAATTGCAGAGGGAGATATCCACCGAAAGCTACAAAAGATTTATGGGTAAGACCCTTGACGTGCTCTTTGACGGCACCTACAAGGGAGGTTTCATCAGCGGAAAGAGCGATGAATCGGTAATAACACTTGTAAAAGGAGATGTTTCGCTGATAGGCACACAGCACAGTGTGAGGGTGAACAAGACTCATAACTGGGCTGTGGAAGGCGAGATCATCGACTGATCCCGGAAAGGACAGATAAAATGAACGTTATAGAAGCTACAAGAGCGCTGGGTCATGCGCTGCAGCAGGATGAGAGATACCTCAGGTACACTGCCGCAAAGAAGGCAAATGATGAGGATGAGAAGCTGCAGAAGGACATAGCTGAATTCCATACGGTAAAGCAGATGATAAATATGGAATCGGGAAAGGCGGACAGGGACAGTGAAAGGCTCAAAAGCCTCAATGCAGAGCTTACCGACCTGTTCAGGGCAGTGCAGGAAAATCCCAATATGGCGGCATTTGAGGAGGCAAGGGCAGATATGGATATGCTCCTTGAAAGCGTGAACTTCATCATAACCGCCTGCGCTAACGGGAACGACCCCGACAAGGTGCCCGAGACACCACCCTCATCCTGCTCTGCAGGCGGCTGTGCAGGATGCAGCGGCTGCGGCGGCTGATAAATCGGATCATGCATTGATGTAATACCTGTGTAAAAAAGGAGGAGCTATGGGAAAGATAGTTATTCTCGATCATCCTCTCATCACTCATAAGATATCCATAATGAGGGATAAAAGGACAGGTACAAAGGATTTCCGCACTCTCACAGAGGAAGTGGCGATGCTCATGACCTATGAGGCCATGCGCGATATGCCTATGGAGACAAAGCATATCTCCACGCCCGTGGCAGAGGCAGATGTGCAGGTGATGACGGGCAAGAAGCCTGCGATAGTGCCGATCCTGCGCGCGGGACTGGGCATGGTCACGGGAATACTCTCCCTTTCGCCCTCCTCAAAGGTGGGACATATCGGGCTGTATCGCGATGAGGTCACCCATGAGCCTCACGAATACTATGCAAATCTCCCTAAGGATATAAGTAAAAGGGTTATAATCATTCCCGATCCCATGCTTGCAACAGGCGGTTCTGCAGTGCAGGCGGTGGACTACATCAAGTCAAAGGGCGGGAAAAATATAAAGTTCATGTGCATAATAGCTGCCCCGGAGGGACTCAAGGCCCTCAGTGAGGCACATCCCGACATAGATATATATGTGGGGGCACTTGACGATCATCTCAATGAGAATGCCTATATCGTCCCCGGTCTCGGTGATGCGGGGGACAGGATATTCGGCACAAAATGATATGAAAGCTGGTTTAAGATGGATATCGACAGATCTGCACTTTCCCCCATGATGCAGCAGTATTTTGATATAAAGGACAAATATCCCGATCATATCATATTTTTTCGCTTGGGTGACTTTTACGAGATGTTCTTTGATGATGCGGTAGTCGTATCAAAGGCACTCGAGCTCACTCTTACAGGGCGGGACTGCGGCATGGACGAGCGTGCTCCTATGTGCGGCGTCCCCTATCACGCCTGCGATGTTTACCTTAAAAAGCTGATAGATATGGGCTTCCGTGTGGCTATATGCGAGCAGATGGAAGACCCTAAGCTGGTGAAGGGGCTTGTAAAGCGCGATGTCATAAAGATAGTCACGCCCGGAACGCTCACCGATTCAAAGCTCCTGGAGGATGACAGGAACAATTATATATGTGCGCTCTATG
Organism: Oscillospiraceae bacterium; assembly: GCA_017394475.1. Classification (GTDB taxonomy): domain Bacteria; phylum Bacillota; class Clostridia; order Oscillospirales; family Ruminococcaceae; genus Huintestinicola. The sequence goes on from JAFPYQ010000206.1 coordinate 11,014, forward strand.
CTAAGCCCGATGAGATATGCGCTGCCTTTGCGGATATATCCACAGGTGAGGCGGAGCTGTACATCCACAGAGGAACGAATGCTGAAATGAGCGCCTCGGTGATAAACGAGCTGGCAAGGTTCTCCCCGGCGGAGATACTTGTGAATGACGGGTACAGCGGGTATCCCGAGATAGTCTCATTTGTAAAGGACAGGCTGGGGCTGGGAGTCACTCAGATCGCAGAGGCGAATTTCTCCCCGGATGCCAATGAGCCGCTGCTGCTGGCACAGTTTTCGGCGGATAAGCCCGCGGATCTGGGGCTCGATGAAAAGGACGAGCCTGCAATGTCGGTGATGTGCGGCCTGTTCTACTATATATGCGATACTCAGCGCGCGGCGGTGGGAAGATTTACAGAGCTCAGGGTAATAGCCGACAAGCGCTTTATGGAGCTCGATCTCACTGCAAGGAGGAATCTCGAACTCACCGAGACCATGAGGAGCAAGGAGAAAAGGGGCTCACTGCTGTGGGTGCTCGATCACACAAAGACTTCCATGGGAAAGCGCCTGCTCAAATCCTACATCGAACAGCCGCTGATAAAGCCCAATCTGATAATGTCCCGCCTGGATGCGGTGGAGGAGCTCTACAACGACACGGTCACCCTGTCCGAACTGCAGACTATGCTTTCCGAGGTGTACGACCTTGAAAGGCTCATGACAAAGGTGATGTACAAGAGCGCAGGCCCTCGTGACCTGAGAGCCCTGTCACAGACAGCACTCAAAATGCCCGAGATAAAGGGTCTCCTGGCTGCTGCAAAGACCCCGCTGCTCGTTGCCATACATGACGGCATTTCCGAGCTGCAGGACATCTCGAATCTTGTGGAGAATGCCATAGATGAGGACACACCCGTTCAGCTTAAAGACGGCGGTGTCATAAAGGACGGCTTCAACGGCGAGCTGGACCACCTGCGTGATGTGATAGCCAACGGAAAGGGCATACTCGAGGGGCTCCTGGAGGAGGAAAAGGCAAAAACGGGGATAAAATCCCTTAAACTGGGATATAACAGGGTATTCGGCTACTATCTCGAGGTCACCAGATCCTATTACGATCAGGTGCCCGAAAACTATATACGAAAGCAGACCCTTGCGAATGCGGAAAGGTTCATCACTCCCGAACTCAAGAAGACCGAGGAGGAGATCGCGGGGGCTCACGAGAGGGTCCTTGTCCTTGAAGCGGAGATATTCGCGGAGGTGCGTGATTTCATCGCGTCCCGCCTGAAAGAGGTGCAGACCACCGCCCAGGCAGTGGCGGCCCTTGATGTGCTGTGCTCTTTTGCGGATGTATCCCTCAAAAACCGTTGTGTCAAGCCCGATATCGCCGTGGACGGAGTCATGGACATAAAGGCGGGCAGGCACCCTGTGGTGGAGCTCATGACGGAAAATGAGGTATATGTCCCCAATGATGTGTACCTTGATACAAAGAGCCGCCGCATGTCCATAATAACAGGCCCTAATATGGCGGGTAAATCCACATATATGAGGCAGTGTGCGCTTATGACCATCATGGCGCAGATGGGTTGCTTCGTTCCTGCCGAAAGGGCAAAGATATCCGTCTGCGACAGGGTATTCACGAGAGTGGGTGCCTCCGATGACCTGACCGCCGGGCAGTCCACATTCATGGTGGAAATGTCCGAGGTGGCGCAGATACTCAAACACGCCACAAAGCAGAGCCTTGTCATACTCGATGAGGTGGGCAGGGGAACATCCACATTCGACGGCATCAGCATCGCGACCGCTGTTGCCGAATACATCGCGGACAAGAAGAAGATAGGCTGCAAGACTCTCTTTGCCACTCACTATCATGAGCTCTGCGGGCTCGAGGAGCGGCTCGACGGCGTTCACAACTACAGTGTTGCCGTAAAGCACACAGCCGACGGCATAAAGTTCCTCAGAAAGATAGTAGAGGGCGGCACGGATGACAGCTACGGCATTGAGGTGGCAAAGCTCGCAGGTCTGCCGAAGCAGGTGACGAACCGTGCAAACGAAGTGCTGCGTGAGATAGAGAACGGCGGGCAGCGGACAGAGCCCTCTGCTCATGAGGAAAAGGAGCAGGTATCCTTTGCCTCGATAAAGGAAGATGAGGTAATACGCCGCATAAAGATGACGAGCCCCGATGAATACTCCCCCAGGGATGCGCTCCGTCTTCTGCAGGAAGTGTATGATTATCTTATGAACTGACCCCGTGTTGCCCCGGAAAAGTCTATGGTGAGGTGATCTTATGGGTATCCTCAATATATTCGGGATAGGCAGCGAAAAGCTGTTTGTTTCGGGAAAAAAGACAGTGGGATGTGTTGGTGAGATTCAATATTTCAAGATACCCAACAACACCGGATCACTGTGCTATGATACTTTCGGACCGCAGAACGGTGCCCCTGCACTGGTGCATTTCACCTATACCGTGAACGGCAGGGAGCACAAGGGTATACGATATGCCAAGAGCGGCGCTGCGATCCCCATGACAGGCGATGAGCTCACGGTCTATTATGATCCTGACAATCCTTCATCCTATGCGGTAAAAATATGATGTGTGCATTTTGTATGCAAAAGGCGCTGAAACTTTGTAAAAAATCACGATAAGATTTTTGAAAAATAATCGCTCTCTCAGTTGTATTATTATACAGAGGCGCTGAAAGGAGATCTATGTATCCTGGACAGAAAAGCGGGAATGATTATTTCCGCTACATCTTAGACACGTATTCCGATCAGATCATAAGACTGTGCTATACCTATACGCATAATATGACAGATGCAGAGGATCTGACAGAGGATACTTTCTGTGAACTTGTCCGTACGATGCCGTCATTCGACAGCACCGAGCATGAACAGGCGTGGCTGTTCAAGGTCGCGGTCAACAAATGCAGGAATCATGCGAAATCAGCACGGGTACGGATGACCGTCCCCGATGACAGGATAGCAGAAGATATGCCTGCGCCTGAGACAAAATTCTATGACGGGGAGAACGAAAGAGTGCGCAAAGCTGTATTTGAACTTCCCGAAAAATACAGGACCGTGATACACCTGTATTATTTCGAGGATATCCCTATCGAGAAGATCGCAAAGATCTGCGGTCTGCCCAAGGCGACAGTGGGGACACGGCTGTCGCGCGGACGGGGACTGCTCAAGGAAAAGCTGGGAGGTGAGTTCGATGCGTGAAGACGATATCAGAAAGGCTTATAAAGACTCAGTTTCCGACATAACTGCATCGGACGAGTTCAAGGAGAGGGCAATGCAGAGGATGCTCATAGAATCCATGCGTCCCCCTGTCCGCAGCACCTTTTACCGTGTCATCATAAGCACGGTGACGATAGCTGCCTGCGCTCTTATAGTGTTCGCAGTATGGAAGGATACCACAAAGGATCAGATAGCATCAACACAGAATTCCGTTTCGGAACAGTTCGACGATTATGTAGTTGACGAAGAGAAGGCCGTGGAGACTATGGCCGCAGGGGATAACGATGACAAGACCGCGGGAGCGGAAAAGACAAAGGAAAAACGATCTTCCGATACACAGGATAAGGAGGCATTTGCGGGGGATGCGATCGTTGAAGAGGATGCTTCCGAGGAGGAAGAGTCACTCGAAGAGATGATCGAAGAGGAAGCTGCCGTCACGACAACAGCTGCGACACAGAAGCCGGAAATGAAAGTCAAGGCGACTGCGGCTGCAGAGGAAAAAACATCGTCTGCACAGACAGAGGCAGCACAGACCACAGCCCCGGCCGCAGCAGCGGCAGATGCAGCACCCGCAGCCGATGAAAAGCCTGCCGGGATCACATCAGCATCCGAAGAAGAACAGGACATGCTCGAGGATGATCTGAGCCTGCTGCCCATAATGCCCACAGATTCCATCGATCATGACGATACCGATGATGTCTATGCGGGGGATGGATCAGGCTCCGCATATTCCGAAGAAGGACTGACAAACAGCGACAGTTTTTATGGCAGCAATTATGTTGCTGTGGGGCAGGACGATACAGACGGCGAAGTGGTGGAGGAATTTGAGGAAGCGGCCGACGAGGGCGACAGAAAGAGCATATATCAGACAGAGACAGAGACTGCTGTCAGGGAAGATGTGGATTAGGATCCGAAGAACCTGAAAGACTCCCTTATCGGCGGCGAGGCAAGGGTGATCTTCACCGATACGGATGAATCCCATCTGGCTGATGAACA
>JAFPYQ010000207.1 GCA_017394475.1 Oscillospiraceae bacterium
AGCCGAGGTCCAGGGATTTGATGCACCAGCCCAGCAGCATACAGTGCAGATCTTTCCGATACCGTGAGCTCTGAAAATCTGCTGCCGAACAGCATCCCCACCAGCAGTTCCCCTGCTGCTCCCGAATGCCTGCTGCGTATCCTGTCCGCGGAGGCGGTGCGAAACCGCGCAAGGGCTCTGAAAAAACCGCTGACCGGGACTACCTTTTCCACATGGGGGTATGTGGTGATAAGGAATACCGACCTTGATGCATAGTATCCGCTGTTGTATCTCGGGACGCGCATGAGCCCCGTTATCTGTATGCTGTCGCCCCTGGTGTAGCCGTCATCCTTGATGTACAGCCCTATCTTCCCTCGGCGGCTGTCGGGGAACACAGTGCTGCATATATACATTGAGCTGCCGCTCTGTTCTTCCACCACACAGTCAAGGGTCAGATACTGCCCGTCATACTTCTGTGCCGATGAACGATACATAAACTCAAATGAATACAGCCCGCAGCCCAGTGCCAGGAATATAGCAAACGACCGTGCATAGTTCTTAAGGAACAGTGAGGACACTGCAAGGACTATACACGGTATCAGCAGTATAGAACAGTATGCGGAAAGCACCGCGCCAAGAAGGCAGCCGCATACGAAGGATGCCCCGCAGTGTGCAGTCCTGCGGATCACCTGACTAACGCAGTCATCCTGCGCACCTCTTCGGATACGTTCCTTGCGATCTCCGCACTTTCTTCGGATGTCTGGGATGTCTGGGACACTACATAGGATATGTTCTCTACCTTGACCTTCACCGCATTTATGCTTTCCACCTGGTTCTGTGTGAGTCTTGCGATGAGTTTGGAACGCTCACTGGACTGCTCGGATATCTCTATGACATCATTCATCCTGTCGGCAACTCTTCTTGCAAGCTCCGTACCGTTGTCTACCGCATCTATGGTGGTAACTATCAGTGCAGAAGTATTCTTTGCGGCATCGGCGGATTTTGTGGCAAGGTTTCGCACCTCATCGGCAACGACTGCAAATCCCTTGCCTGCAGCTCCCGCCCTTGCAGCCTCTACTGCGGCATTGAGGGCCAGGATATTGGTCTGGAATGCGATGTCCTCTATGGTCCTGATGATGCTCTCTATCTGCCTTGATGCATCCGTTATCTTCGACATGGCCTCCACCATATCCCGTATCTCCTCATTGCTCTCGTGCAGCTTGTCTGTGCTCCTGAGAGCGGTCTGGGAGGCAACATCCGCCTCTGCAAGGCTCTTCTTGGCCTCGCCCACTATACCGACGATATCTTTGGAGATCTCGCTTATAGTGCTCTCCTGCTCCTCTGCGCCTGCTGAAAGGGTGGTGGATATCTGTTCCATGAGCTGTGCGGATCCGTTCAGGTTCTGTGCTATCTTTGATACCTGCGATACCACATTCGCCTGTTTGTCAACGAGCTTGTTGGTATCATCCATCTGGATGTTTATCTTGTCGAGCAGTTCCTCTGCCCTTGCCTGTTCCTTCTGCACGGATGCGATGAATCCCGTGGTGCAGTTGAGCAGGTAATAGAGTATGGCACCGCACACATTTAGCCCGAATATCCCCTTTATAACAGTCACGATAGTACTGCCTGCATAGAACAGGTCCATGAACGGGATCAGGGCGATAGTGCCTACATCCACGATCACCCACTGGATGATGAGATTGAGTTTGTTGTAGTAAAGGCTTGAGAGCGCCATAGATGCCGCCATGAGGGCGAACATGCTCTCCACTTCGCCCTTGACCATGCTCATCGTGAATATGACAACGATCTGCAGCACAGAGAGGATCATCCCCCTGTGTATCCTGCTTATCCTGTTTTCAAACAGCTTTACGCCCACCGCAGTGACGATGCCCGCGCCGATTATCGCGATCCCGGGTACCACCGACTTTGCAGCGATATTTATGATACCGTATACCATGCAGGTACAGGCGATGAACATTGAATGAACGAATATCATCCTGTCCGATATGCTGTTTTCGAGGTTTGCTCTTTCTTCACGCATCGTGCTTATCCTCTTTATGATAAACCATAATATGAATGTATGTGAAACAGGGTATTCCTACAGATACCCATTTAATTATATCATATTTACACTCCGATGTCAATGGTTGTTTTGGCAGACTGAGCATGCACTTCTTTGTCGGTGCATCACCTGCAGTCCGCTCATTCCCCCCGTTCATGAGCCTTTTCCCTGTATTATTTTACACCCGACGTGACATTCGGTATACTTGACATTCGTTCAAAGATATGCTATAATCATATTTGCTATGATCAAAGGATATGACAGGGCAAGGAGCAAAGCCCTAATATCCGTGAAAAGGATAATGAGACAGTGAAACAGAGATACAATGACTTTTCAGACGGCGCGGTGTGGAAGGTCATTATGGCTCAGGCAGTGCCGCTGATGCTCGCACAGCTCGTGCAGCTGCTCTACAACGTGGTGGACAGGATATACATAGGGCACATGAACGGCGGGGACAGCATGGTGCTGACGGGTGTGGGGATAACCTTTCCCATCATCACCTTCATAACGGCTTTTGCAGCGCTGTTCGGCATGGGCGGTGTACCGCTGTTTTCAATGTCAAACGGCTCGGGAGATACACCGAGAGCCGAACGGATACTGGGCAACTCCACCTTTCTGCTGCTGACAAGCGCCTGTGTGCTCACGGTGACGGGCTATGTCCTGATGCGGCCGCTGCTGTATTTGCTGGGCGCCAGTGATAATTCGTATATCTACGCTGCTTCCTACATGAAGGTCTATATGGCGGGGACTTTGTTCTCCATGATCTCCACAGGACTGAATGGTTACATAAGCGCACAGGGTGCTCCAAAGACCGGGATGCTCACCACAGTGATAGGCGCACTGCTCAACGTCGTGCTCGACCCCATATTCATTTTTGCACTGGGTCTCGGAGTAACAGGGGCTGCTGCTGCCACAGTCATAAGCCAGATGGTATCGGCTGTGTGGGTGGTGCATTTTCTGGTGAACAAAGCACCCCAGAGGATACGGAAGGAAAATGTCCGTCCCGATGCAGGCATTACAAAGAGGATATGCTCTCTGGGGGCATCGAATTTCGTCATGTCGGGGACTACCTGCTTTGTGCAGATAGTGTGCAATACCACCCTGAAAACATTCGGCGGTGACCTTTACATAGGCATCATGACTATCCTGAATTCCGTGCGCGATATGGTGATGCTGCCTATCCACGGCCTTATCAGCGGCTCTCAGCCCGTTATGGGCTTCAATTACGGTGCAAAGAAGTACGACAGGGTAAAGTCAGCGATAAATTTCGATACAGCCGCAGGTGCGGTGTATACCGTGGTCATGTGGCTCATTATAGTAACATTCCCTAAGTTCTGGTTCTCCGTCTTCACCGATGACCCGAATGTTACGCTTTACGGCACCGAAGCGCTGAAAATATACTTCTTCGGTTTCGTGTTCATGTCATTCCAGTTTGCGGGGCAGTCCACGTTCCAGGCATTAGGCGATGCAAAGCATGCCATATTCTTTTCCCTGCTGCGCAAAGCCGTGATTGTCATCCCCCTCACCCTTATACTGCCTCGCTTAGGTCTTGGTGTGAATGGCGTGTTCATTGCGGAGCCCATATCGAATGCAGTAGGCGGCCTTGCCTGCTTTCTCACTATGCGCAATACCATATACAAGAAACTGACGGCCGATGAAACGACCGCCGCCTGACGGAGCTGTATGAAACGGAGGAGATGTATATGAATAAAAGCATATTTGCACTTGCAGCCTCGGCTGCCGTTCTTTCCTCCTGTGCCGCCCCACCCACGGATACTGCGGAGACCGCCGCAGTGACCACCGGGCAGAGCACCTCAGTGACCACCGCAGAAAGCACGACAGAGATCACCACCGATACGGAGAGTGAGACTATGATATCAGAGACCACTGCAGACACACATACGGATGTTTTGCCCGAAAGCCCGTACGTAAAGCTTTCGGAGGATACCGTAAAGTTCTACAGATACTGGAAGGATAAATACCTGAAACAGGATCCGTACTCACAGGATGAGACACGCTGCTATGTGTATTACAGTGAGGAAAGCTACTCCCAAGGCGGCGAGCCTGTGGCAGTCACAGTTTCGGAGGCTCACGGCTATGGGATGCTTATCGCTGCATCCATGTACAGATATGACAGCGAGGCAAAGGATATCTTTGACGGGCTGTACAGATATTACAAGGCACATCCCAGCAGCATAGGCCCGAACCTTATGTCCTGGCAGCAAAGCGACAACGGCTCTGCACTGATAGATTCCGAAGGTTCGGATTCCGCCACAGACGGCGATCTCGATATCGCCTATGCACTGCTTATGGCAGATGAGGTCTGGGGCAGCGATGGTGAGATAGATTACAGAAAAGCTGCCGTGGATGTCATCAACGACATCATGGAATATGAGGTCAGCCCGGAGGATAATATCCTGCGGCTGGGCGACTGGACTTACGGCATAGAGAAGGGCAATATATACTATTCCGCTACACGCTCGTCGGACTTCATCATGCAGTATATGCCGGTTTTCGCAAAAGCCGCAGATGATGACAGGTGGCTGACTGTGTATGAGACCACTTACGGCATCATACGGGACACCACCGAGGAATACAAAACAGGTATACTGCCCGATTTCTATGTAAAGAATGAGGAAACGGGGAAATTCGTCCCCGCTCCCCCGGATATGCTCGAAAGCGAGAATGACGGCAATTACTACTACAACGCCTGCCGCACCCCATGGAGGATAGGCATGGATGGGATCATAAACAAAAACAAGGATTCCATCGCCTTTTCAAAGACCATCGACGCATTCATCAGCACAAAAACGGGCGGCGACCCGTGGGAGATCATGGCAGGATACACCCCCGGTGGCGATGTGGTCTCAGACTGGAACGATCTCTGCTTCGATTCACCGTTCATGATAACCGCCGCAGCAGCGGGGAATACGGAATGGCATGACAGCATCCGCGAGATGGTGCTCGGTTACGGCGAAGACGTTTATTATGGTGATACCATCACCATGCTGTGCCTTATAATAGATGACGGGGCTTGGATAGTCCCCGCACTTTAATTTTGTTTTTTTGAAATGAAAGGGAGAACTCAATGAGCCGAAAGGAAATTCTCAAGGAAAAGCTTAGCAGACTGACTCTGCCGAATGTGACACAGGAACCCGGCAAGCCTGTCATGCTCTATGACACCACATATATCCCCGTACTCAAGGTACTTGGGGCAGTCACAAAGGGCGATCTTAAGGTGCTGGGCTCGCTTATCGATGAAGAGCTTGTAAACCGCAGCGCTGCCATCAACGCACAGACCGAAAAGGATATCAAAGAGGGCAGGATCACCGATATACGCACGGCACCGCTTTACAGGGAAAACGGAAAGCTGTACAACTTCCCTGCATCTCTGCTGCCCTTGCTGGCATTCAACGCCTGGATAAAGGAAAGAAAAGACGAGATATCCGATATACTGAAAGAGGAAAATGCTATGAAAAACGAGAACAATGAGTTCACAGTCACCAAAGAGATGTGCAAGAAGTTCAAGAATATGGGTGTAGAACAGATGCAGACATTTCTCAATGCCGTTTATGCAGATGGCATGGCAAACTCAAAGAGCGTGGAAAAGCTGATAAACACTGCTCCCGCTGCTGCCCCTTCTTCAAAGGCACCGGATCCTTCTCCAAAGGCAACGGATCCTTCTTCAAAGGCTCCTGAGATAGATCTTGAAAAGCTTCGTGAGGAGATCGCCACTATCAAGGGTATCGGTGAGAACAGGCTCAATGAGATCATGAGTGTAGTAGGAAAATACACTGCAAAGTAAATACAGACCGTAAAAAACGCCGCCCGAAAGCATGTGCTTTCGGGCGGTTATTTCAGTTAGCCGGCTGCGGCATAAGGAAGGTGTGTATCTCGGGCAGGGGTGAATTTTTCCCTGCATTCACCGCAAATTCGGAGGGGTCTGTCTTGTAAAGCTGGTACAGGCTGTCGGCATAACCGCAGACCACATTCATATCCGAAAGGATATCCATGAACACATAGCAGCCTTCAAGGCTGGCACAGCAGACATGCATACCACCCTGAGCGGTGCATAATACTATGCTCGTCTCCGTGGATCTTCCCGTGTAGACGCCGTTGTAGTAGTTATAGGTGTATCTCATGCGGGGGAATGCCCAGACGATATCCGCTGTGCGGATGACAGTCTGCTCACCCTCGGTGGAAACGGTATATTTCGCTCCTACCGCAGTGATATTGAGAGAACCGCCGCGCATCATGGCAGCATGGGCAAAGTCCTCCTCAGCCTCGGGAGGGAGAGCCCCGATCTGCATATATTTGTCAAGGATCTTTTTATACCCCGGCTGTCTGAGGGAGACTATGAACATCACCAGCATGATGACAAGGATAAGTATCGCCCATATACTGTAATAGCCGAAAAGGAACATTATGATGTTTATCAGGAGCACTATGCCGAATATGATGCCGATGACTATCATACTTGCCATTGAGTATTCATCCTTCAGGCTGCCGTGCTTATACATCTTTGCACGCAGCGCTTCCGCCATCATGTTTATCCTCTGCATCTGCTTTGCGTACTGCGGTGATGAAGGGTCACGCATGGCGATATCCCAGTTGTCTTCGGTCTTCTGCCTGCCCTTTATGATGGCGAATATAAGAGCGCCCAGTCCCGCAAATCCGCCGAAGCAGATGAGAGCATTGCCAAGGCCGCTCTCAAAGAATAACGCTATGCTTATGAGAAGTCCTGCGCCTGCGAAGACCGCAAGGACCTTCAAACCGTTGCTCCGCCTGTCCTTTTCGATATCCTCGGGCCTTTTTTGATTTGCCATAATAACCTCCGTCACATCATTTCATTTCGAGATGATCCTTGTAAGTATCAAGATAGATGCCGCCCGAGATAACAGTCAGAAGTGTGGATACCCAGATGAGCACCTGTGCTATGATGTTCACAACACCGCCCGAGAGCATATCGGGCAGGAAGGCAAGACAGAACAGTATGAATACTATAGTCACCATAGTAAAGGCAGTTTTGAGCTTTCCCCATATATTTGCGGGCACCACAACGCCCTTATCGGCTGTGACAAGGCGCAGTCCCGATACCATGAATTCCCTTGCTATTATGATGAGCACGGGAACGCTCCCGCATACCTCAACCTCGATAAAGCATACCAGTGCGGATATGACAAGTATCTTATCTGCAAGGGGATCCAGGAATTTTCCGAAGGTGGTGACTAAATTGCGGCTGCGGGCGATATGTCCGTCAAGGGCATCTGTTATGCTGGCACAGGCAAAGACTATCAGCGCGAACAGCTTTGAGAACGGCACTATATCGGTGAGCAGAAAGAAGATGAAGAACGGCACCAGTATGACTCTCAGCACCGTCAGTTTATTAGGCAGGTTCATAATATCACTTCGCTATTCTATTTTTCAGTTCCCGTCAACGGAAACTACCTCACCCACAAGGTCGTAATCCATCACGTCGGTGACATGGACGGTGACGAACAGACCCGGGACGAGTTTTCTTTCCTTGGATGTGAAGAACACCTTTCCGTCGATGTCGGGGGCATCTGCGGCACTTCTGCCGAAATAGCACTCACCGTAGCGGTCAAAGCCCTCCACAAGGACCTCTATGTCGGTATTGATGATATGCTCGTTGTTCTCGTTTGCGATAAGGAGCTGCTCATCCATGATGATATCGGCACGGCGCTGCTTTTCATCCTCATCTATATTTGCAGCGGGCATATCGCTCTGTGCAAGCTCTGCTGCAGCGGTGCCCTCCTCTGCGGAAAAGGCGAAGCAGCCCAGCCTGTCAAAGCGTATGTCATGGACAAAATTGGCAAGGTGGGAGAAATGCTCCTCGGTCTCACCGGGGAAGCCTGTCATGACAGTTGTGCGCAGTATCACGCCGGGTATGCGGTGGCGCAGCTTTTTCACAAGAGTGCGTATCTGGGACTCGGATGTTTCGCGGCGCATGAGAGTGAGTATCTCATTGCTGCTGTGCTGTATGGGCATCTCGATGTATTTTACTATCTTGTCCTCTTCGGCTATGGTGTCTATCAGTTCATCTGTTATGCGCTCGGGGTACAGATAGAGCACCCTTATCCACTTGAAACCGTCTATCCTGCACAGCTTTCTCAGCAGCTCCGGCAGAGCCTGCTTTCCGTACAGATCGGTGCCGTACATGGAAGTATCCTGCGCTATGACCACCAACTCACGGACACCTGTCCTTGCAAGGGTCTCCGCCTCGGCGATGAGCTCCTCCATGGGAACGCTGCGGTATCCGCCGCGTATCTTGGGTATGGCACAGAATGCACAGTTGTTGGAGCACCCTTCGGCTATCTTCAGATATGAATAGAAGGGCAGAGTCGTGCGCACACGGCCGCCTGTGAGGGGCAGCAGCGTCGTAGAACCGTATCTGCTTATCTGTTCACCCTTTGAAACTGCATCTATTATCTCGCATATCTTGTCCTCGGAGCCCAGCCCCACCACAGCATCTATCTCGGGCATCTCTTTGAGGAGTTCGTCCTGATAACGCTGTGCAAGGCAGCCTGTGGCGATTATCCTCTTGATGCGCCCCTCTTTTTTCAGCTCCGCAAATTCAAGTATAGTGTCTATCGCCTCCTGCTTTGCATCCATAATAAACCCGCAGGTGTTGACGATGACTATATCGGAAAGGGCTGCGTCAGCCACCAGCTTGTGGCCTGCCTTTTCTATCCTGTAAAGCATGCGCTCCGCATCTACCTGATTCTTTGCGCAGCCCAGCGATACCATTCCTACTCGTAAAACCATCTTATCTCTCCTGATCACTCACTGACGACCTCAGCCGCTCTTATAAACTGCGTATCGTAGACCTGTATGTCGATATCCCGCAGGTCTGACAGCTTGATATCCTCGGGGAAGGGCACGTTCTCATCGGGCGCTATCTTTCCCGAAAGGGCGGTTTTCCCCGTGCTCACATTGGCAGCTGATATCAGCAGCACCGAATCATCCACCATAGTCATGGGTTTCTGATAGGTGGTATGTCCCTTTGTGGGAGAGCCCACTATCACAGCGCCTGCATAGTCCTTAAGGCTCTGTGCGAAAAACTCGGCGCAGTATTCGGTATTTTCATTGACAAGCACCGCAAGGGGCATGCTGATGTTCTCAGCCTCCGTGCAGGTGACAAGAGTTGTCTGTGTCCCGTTTTTCTCCGTGGCAGTCAGTATATCACCGCTGCCTATCACATGATCGAGGAGGGACTGCAGGACCCCGAAAT